>JBJHBX010000192.1:0-5971 GCA_050485725.1 Gemmatimonadales bacterium
GGCGCGACGGGAAGGACCCGGTGGCGAGGGTGGCGTGGCCGGGGGCGGTCTCGGTCACCGCGTGCTCGAAGGTGAAATCGTCGAAGACCCTTCCCTGCCCGGAGAGCCGCTGGAACCCACCGGTGAAAACGTCCTGGTAGGCGTCGAAGAGGTCGGCCCCGAGCTGGTCCACCACCACGAACACGAGCAGGGTGGGGCCCGAACCGGACCCGGGCGCGAGTGCCCCCGTCCGACCCTCGGCGGCACCCCCGCATCCCGGAAGGGCGAGCAGGCCGGAAAGGAGGAGCCCCGCGAGGCCCGGGCCCGCGGTGCGTCCGAGGTCCCGGTGCGGCCTCGTTCGCCACCACCTCTGCCCCTCGCCACGTGATTCGGCGCAGCACCCGGTGGGTTCGCTTTCGGTTGCCTTCACGGCTCCTCCGTCGTGGTCGTCGATCCCGATTGTACCCCGAACGGCCCTCCCGGCATAGGTTGGGAGGAGCTTCCCGCTTCCCCGGAGCTCACGATGACCCACGTCCGCCCCCACACCGTCGCCCACCCGGCCGCCCTCTTCGCGGCGGTGGCCTGCCTCCTCGCGCTCCCTACCCCGCAGCTCGACGCCCAGTCGGCGGGCACGCCCGCCCTCGCCCCCCTCTTCGCATCGCAGGAACCCCTCGAGATCCGCCTCGAGGGCGAGTTCTCTCAGCTCCGGCGCGACACCGGAGACGACCGGGAGCAGCGCGAATCGATGATGTACCTGCTCGAAAGCGCGGAGGTGGCCATTCCGGTGCGCCTCCGGACCCGCGGCAACTTCCGCCTCCGCTCCGGCGCCTGCCAGTTCCCCCCGATCCGCCTGAACTTCCGGAACCGCGACACCGGCGGAACGATCATGGAGGGACAGGACCGCCTGAAGCTCGTGACCTTCTGCCGGGACCGCGACAACTACGAGCAGAACATCCTGAAGGAGTACCTGGCCTACCGCATCCACAACATCCTGACCGACGAGAGCTACCGGGTCAGGCTCGCCCGCATCACCTACGTGGACGTGACGGGACGCGACGCCACCGTGGAGCGCTGGGGCTTCGTGATCGAGGCCGACGACGACATGGCGGCGCGGCTGGGCGGCGTGATCTGGGACCCGGAAGAGGACGTGGTGAACCCCGGGCGCATCCCGACCCCGTCGGCGATCTCGGTCGCGCTCTTCCAGTACTTCATCGGGAACACCGACTTCTCGATCTACGCCCGCCACAACGTGCGCCTCGTCGATTCGGAGACCCGCGGCATTCTCGCCGTGCCCTACGACTTCGACTGGGCCGGGCTCGTGAACGCCCCCTACGCAACGCCCGACCCCTCGCTGGGCACCCGCACCGTCCGGGACCGGGTCTACCGCGAGCTCTGCCGGCCGGGGACCGACTTCCAGGGGATCTTTGCCCTCTACCAGGAGAAGCGCCCCGAGATCGAGGCGCTCATCGAGGCGCAGCCGGGGCTCACGGACAACACCCGCCGCGACATGCTCCGCTACCTCGGGGAGTTCTACGACACGATCGGGAACGAGCGCCGTGCCCGGGACCGCATCGTGAACGCCTGCCGCCCGGTCTGACCCGACCGCCACCGCCCCGACCGGACATCGGTCCGGGATCCACCCCAGGATCATCCCGCACGCGACACGCACCGCACCTGACCCGAACCCGGAGGATCCCCCCGCATGGGACTCGTCCTTGCCCTGGACCAGGGCACCACCTCTTCCCGCGCCATCGTCTTCGACGAGGAGGGCCACGCCCGCGGCACCGCCCAGCAGGAGCTGACCCAGCACTTCCCGAGGCCCGGGTGGGTCGAGCACGACCCCCGAGAGGTCCTCGAGGGGCAGCTCGCCACCGCCCGCGGCGCGCTGGAGGATGCCGGGGTCCGGGCCGGCGACGTGGCAGGAATCGGGATCACCAACCAGCGCGAGACCACGGTGGTCTGGGACCGCCGGACCGGGATTCCGATCCACCACGCCATCGTCTGGCAGGACCGGCGCACCGCGGGGTTCTGCGACCGCCTCCGGGCCGACGGCCTGACCGAGCTCCTGCAGGCGAAGACCGGGCTCCTTCCAGACCCGTACTTTTCGGGCTCCAAGCTCCGCTGGATCCTGGACCACGTGGAGGGCGCGCGGAAGCGGGCCGAGGGGGGAGAGCTGGCCTTCGGCACCGTCGACAGCTGGCTCCTCTGGCACCTGACCGGGGGCGAGGTCCATGCCACCGACGCCTCGAACGCATCACGCACCCTGCTCATGAACCTCGAGACCGGAGACTGGGACGACGAGCTCCTCGAGATCTTCGGCGTGCCGCGGGAGCTCCTGCCCCGGATCGTCGACTCGAGCGGGGTGGCAGGCGAATCGGTACCGGGGCTTCTCGGCGCCTCGCTCCCGGTGGCCGGGATCGCCGGGGACCAGCAGGCCGCCCTCTTCGGGCAGGCCGGGTTCGAGGCGGGACTCGCGAAGAACACCTATGGCACCGGCTGCTTCCTCCTGGTGCACGTGGGCGACCGCCCGGTGCCGTCGAAGCACCGCCTGCTGAGCACGGTGGCCTGGCGCATCGGGGGGAAGACCGAGTTCGCCATGGAGGGAAGCGTCTTCATCGGAGGGGCCGTGGTGCAGTGGCTCCGCGACGGGCTCGGGATCATCAGGCGCTCCGAAGACATCGAGGCGCTGGCCCGCGAGGCCCCCGACAATGGTGGCGTGTACCTCGTTCCCGCCTTCGCCGGCCTCGGCGCGCCGCACTGGGACCCGCACGCCCGCGGCACCGTGATGGGGATCTCGCGTGGGACCACGGCGGCGCACCTGGCCCGGGCCGCCCTCGAGGGGATCGCCTACCAGGTGGCCGACATCCTGGAGGTGATGCTCGAGGACGCAGGCTTCCCCCTGGACGAACTCCGGGTGGACGGGGGTGCCGCGGCGAACGGGCTCCTGATGCAGTTCCAGGCCGACCTGCTCGGGGTGCCCCTCGTGCGCCCGGTGGTGACGGAGACCACGGCGCTCGGCGCTGCGTACCTGGCGGGCCTCGCCACCGGGGTCTGGCGGGACCGCGACGAGATCCGCCGGAACTGGGACGTCGATGCCCGCTTCGAGCCCTCGATGGCGGCCGACGAGGTGGCCTTCCACCGGGGGCGCTGGAGGGAGGCGCTCCGGCGGGCGCGTGACTGGGATGCACGAGACGCCGGCGCCGATGCCGAGAACGCCGATCCGAACGCCAGGGACGATGCCCGGAATGCCGACGACACCGCCTCGAACGCCGACGACGCCGGTCGGGGGTCCCGGTGAACCGCCAGGGGTGGATCGACCAGCTCTTCGGCACCGGGTCCGGGGACGAGCCCTTCGACCTGGTCATCGTGGGAGGCGGCGCCACCGGGGTCGGAACGGCTGTCGACGCCGCATCCCGCGGATTCCGCGTGCTCCTCGTGGAGCAGAGCGATTTCGGCAAGGGAACCTCATCGCGTTCCACGAAGCTCGTTCACGGTGGCGTCCGCTACCTGCAGCAGGGGAACGTGGCGCTCGTGATGGAGGCGCTTCGCGAGCGGGGGATCCTGCTCCGGAACGCGCCGCACCTGGTCCGGGACCAGGCCTTCGTCGTGCCGAACTACGCCTGGTGGGAGGCGCCCTTCTACGGGATCGGGATGAAGGTCTACGACGCGCTCGCGACGCGGTACGGCTTCGGGAGATCGCGGCACCTTTCGCCGGAGGAGGTGCTCCGGCGGATCCCGACACTCGAAACCGAGGGGCTCCGGGGCGGCGTGCTCTACTACGACGGGCAGTTCGACGATGCCCGCCTCCTGGTGAACCTCGTGCAGACGGCAGCGAAGCAGGGGGCAAAGCTCCTGAACCACTGCCCCTGCACGGGGCTCTCGTTCGACGAAGCCGGGTTCGTGAACGGTGTCCGGATCCGGGATGCGGAGTCCGGAGCCGAGACGACGGTGCGGGCGCGGGTCGTCGTGAACGCCACCGGGGCCTGGGTCGACGGGGTACGGCGGATGGCGGAGCCCGATGCCGCGCCGATGATCGCGCCGAGCCAGGGGGTGCACGTGGTCCTTGACCGGCGGTTCCTGCCGGGAGATGCGGCGATCATGGTACCCCGCACCTCGGACGGGCGGGTCATGTTCGCGATCCCCTGGCACGATCACGTGGTGGTGGGAACGACCGATACCGCCATCGAGACGCCCGAGCTCGAGCCCCGTGCCCACGAGGAGGAGATCGCCTTCCTGCTCGAGACCGCGGCGCAGTACCTCCACGAGGACCCGACGCGGGACGACGTGAAGGCGGTCTTCACCGGGATCCGGCCTCTGGTCCGCGCGACCGAAGGCGCGTCGACGGCGCAGCTCTCGCGGGACCACACGATCCACGTGGGGCCGACCGGGCTCCTCACGATCTGCGGGGGGAAGTGGACCACCTACCGGAAGATGGCGGAGGACTGCGTGGACCACGCGATCCAGCTCGGGGGGCTCGACGAGCGGACCTGCATCACGCGAACGCTGAACATTCACGGATACCACCGGAACGCATCGCGCTTCGGGGCGCTGGCGGGGTACGGCTCCGACGCTCCGGCGCTCAAGGCCATGATCCGGGCCGAGCCCGCGCTGGGGGAGGCGCTCTCGGACGCACTTCCGGTCGTGGCGGCGCAGGTCGTGTGGGGGGTACGCGAGGAAATGGCGAGGACCCTGGACGACATGCTCGCCCGGAGGACCCGTGCGCTTCAGCTCGATGCCCGTGCCGCCCTCGCCATGGCGGCGCCCGTGGCCTCGATCATGGCACGCGAGCTGGGGCGCGATGCCGCCTGGGAGCAGGAGGAGCTCGCCCGCTTCGAGGTCATCGCGGCGGCGCACCTGCCGGGGTGACCGGGGGCTCGGAGCGCTCGCTCCACTTGCCGTGCCACCAGCAGAGTGGCCCCAGCGCGAAGTAGAGGATGCCGGGAAGCCCGTACGGAACTCCGATGCGGGCCCATGCAAAGAGGATCGAGACCAGCGCCACCCCTGCGAAGATCATGTAGTGGCGCTCGAGCATGCGGGCCTCCCATCGCTCCCAGGGGGTCAGTCCCAGCGGCTCCGCCCGTGACACCGCGTGCCGGTACATGAGCGCGATGCAGAGGAAGATGAGCATGAATCCCACGCTGTAGAGCACCAGGATCACACCGAGTTCCTCGTAGCTTCCGAGGCTCGGCGCCCGCTCCGGGGCCCCGACCCCCAGCACGTGGCCGGTGAACGATGCGGTGAGGAACTTGAGGGGAAAGACGTAGAAGAGGACGACGAAGAGAAGCGCCGCGTTCAGGAAGATCGTCCAGCCGTCCTGCAGGCCGTAGCGTCGGAAGTAGGCGTTGTGGACGGTCCAGATCAGGATCAGGGCCGCGAAGCTCGCGCCGAAGGCGGAGAAGCCCGACACGTCGGACAGGAGCTCCTCGAAGCTTCCCGGCACCTCCAGCGAGACCACGAGGAGGGTGGCGGCGAAGGCGAAGACGGCGTCGGAGAAGCCCTCGAGCCGGGAGATCTCCCGGGCGCGGCGGTGCCGCACGTCAGGCACCGGCGCTCCTGCGCCGCAGCCATCCCCGAAGCAGCACCGCACCCGTGGGCACCGTCACGAACCAGAACAGGAGGCCCGCGACCACCGCGTGCGGGATTCCGGCCATTTCGTGGGCCTGGTTCGAGAGCCAGCCCGAGCGGGCCACCCACAGGATCGATGCCACGAACAGGCCCCAGGCCAGTGCCGCGCCCCGGGACCGATGCCGACGGAAGGCCACGAGGGCCGCGATGCCGCCGGCCGGGAAGCTGGCCGCCAGGAGGAGCGTGTCGGTGGGCAGCATGCCGGATGATGCGATGGTGCGCGGACAGGGGCAAGGCGTGCGCAGCCGACGCACCCGGATACACGAAACGCCCGCGAACTCCGAAGAGCCCGCGGGCGCTGGCATACCGGGAAGCGGAGGCGGAGGGACTCGGTTCGGAGCGCGCAGCGCGGAGATGCCCGAGGATG
>JBJHBX010000193.1:0-5970 GCA_050485725.1 Gemmatimonadales bacterium
TCCATCGGGACCCGGATCGGGCGGCCCGTGCCGTCCACCCACACGAGGGTCACCCGGGCCATGAGGGCCGGGTCTGCGGAGGGTCCGTCCTCCTCCCTCCGGAGCTCCTGGCTCACGACCATGGAGGCCTTCCGGAACGCCTCGACCTGCGTCGTGACGCGCAGCACCTGGTTGTGGAAGCATTCCCTGCGGTAGTCCACCTCGATCCGGACCACGAAGATCCCCCAACCGCGACTGCGGATCGTGGCAGGGGAGAGTCCCCCCGCCTCGAGGGCATCGTACCGCGCCTGCTCCAGGTAGTGGAGGTAGACCGCGTGATTCACATGTCCGAGGGAGTCGAGCTCGGAGCTTCGGACCCGGAAGTGCGAATCGTGTCGTAGCATGCGACGGTGGAGTTGGTGGAGGTGTCGGACCCGGGTATTATAGTGAAGCGCGCCCTGCAGGTGGGGCACGCCGGGGAAGAAGGCCGCATGGGTCGCCTCCGGCCCGACCGGCTCGACGGAGAGTCCCCTTCCAGGAGGTTCGGTGGTCCAGGAGCCAGCCCATCCCGCAACGGTCCTCCTCGTGGAGGATGACGACGCCGTGCGAGCGGTCACGCGGCGAGCGCTCGAGCGCTACGGGTACTCCGTCCTGGCCGCGGCGGGAGGGGAGGAGGCGCTCGACACCATGGAGCGTTACCCGGGGAGGATCGACCTTCTCCTCACCGACATCATGATGCCGGGAATGAACGGGGTCGAGGTCGCCGCCAGGGTGCTGGAGGCCCGCCCCGGCATCCGGGTCTTCTACATGTCCGGATACGCCGACCAGGACCTGGTCGGACAGGGGCTCCTGAAGCCGGGGACCCACTTCCTCCAGAAGCCCTTCACCCCCCAGGAGCTGGGCGGGAGGGTGAGGGAGGTCCTGAGCACGATCGGACCTTCGGAGTGAACGTGGCCCTTCGCCCCCCTCATGGGCCGAGGGACCCGCCAGGACCTACACCCCCTCCCCCTCTCGCGTCACCAGGCGATACCCGATCCCCGGATCGTTGAGGAGGATGGTCGGGGCGGAAGGGTCCTCCTCGAGCTTCTGCCGGAGTCGATGCACGAGCTGCTTGAGCAGCTCGCGGTCCCCGCCCCCTCTGCCGCCCCATACATGGCCGATGAGTCGCTCGCTCCGGACCACCCGGTCCGCGTGCGTGAGAAGCAACTGGACGAGGCGTAGCTCCAGCCGGGTCAGTCGGACGGGGGTGCGGTTCCCTACCGTCAGGAGCTGGCCCTCGAGGTCCAGGGAGATGTCCCCGGCAGCGTCCACTTCGGGTGCCGAGCGAGCGCTGCGACGGAGGAGGGCCCGAACCCGCGCGAGGAGGGTCTGCGGGCTGAACGGCTTGGCCATGTAGTCGTCCGCCCCGGAGTCGAGGCCGCGCACGACATCCTCCTCCTGCCCCCGGACGGTCAGCATCAGGATGGGTACCTCGGACTCGCTGCGAAGCTGCCTGCAGACCTCGAACCCGTCGACGCGGGGCATGTTGACATCGAGCACGACGAGGTCCGGCACTTCCACGGCGAACCGTTCGAGGGCCTCTCGCCCGTCCGATGCCTCGACGACCAGGTATCCGGCCTGCTTGAAGGCAAAGGCCAGGATGCTCCGCAGGTCTCGATCGTCGTCCGCAACGAGGATCTTCACGAGCCTCCCCGCTCCCCGATCCAAACGGTGAAGCGGGCGCCTCCAGTCGGGAGGGAGACGGCATCGACGGTCCCGCCGTGACGTTCCACGATCGAGCGGACCAGCCAGAGCCCCAGCCCCATGCCACTCGAGTCCGGCTCGCCGGCCCGGTCGAACCGGTTGAAGATGCTCCCCTGGCCACCCGGCGGAAGCCCCGGCCCCTCGTCCTCCACCCGGACGCGGACCCCCCCGCCGGACCCCGAGACCGAGATCCGCACCGTCGTGGTCTCGGGAGCGTACTTGCTGGCGTTCGCCAGGAGGTTCACGATGACCTGCACCAGCCGAGGGGCGTCGCCTGTCAACTCCGGCAACGGGTGCGTGACCTCGAGGTCGACCCGCTGCTGACGTAGCTCGAGGAGGGGGGACATCAGTTCGACCGCCTCCTCCACGACCTCATCGATGGCGACTCGGCCACGGCGGATCGAGTCCTCTCCGGCCTCCAGGCGAACACTCTCGAGGAGATTGTCCACCAGATGCATGAGCCGGAGTGATCCGCGCTCGAGGGAGCGCAGGAGCTCCCGGGATGCGGAATCGAGGTGCGACCCCTCGTCTTCCGGGCCCTCCAGGCTGGCACGGAGAAGCTCCAGCGCGGCGAGCTGGGCGGAGAGGGGTGTGCGGAACTCGTGCGAGACGTTTGCGACGATCGCGTCCCGGGCTCGGCGCGCCCCCTCGATCTCCGTTTCGTCCCGCATGATCTGCACCTGCCGTCCGCCCTGGGGGGGGGAACTCGTGAGGACGACCGTGCGTCGTCGGCCGCCGGCCAGTTGAAGGGTCTCCGACGCCTGGGTACTTCCGCGGGACCGGGCATGCACGATGGGGCAGTTCATCTCGCAGGGACGTTCCGCAGGTGGCCGCCCGGCATGGAGGAGGTCTCCGCAGAACCGTCCCGTTGCCTGGGACGGGTCCACGCCCAGGATGGCGCCTGCCTGAGGGTTCAGGTACCGGATGCGACGCTGATCGTCGACGGCGAACACCCCCTCAACGATGCCACCGAGCAGCGCTTGTGCCTCCGCCTCGCTCCTGCGCAGCTCGGACGTGATGCGGAGCACCCGCCTCCGCATCTCGTCCATCGTCGCGGCGAGCTGGGACAGCTCGGGTCCGCGGGCCGGCGGCACCGGGGTGTCGAGGTCGCCGCCGCCGATCCGCCGGGCGGCGAGCGAGAGGTCGCGCACCGGTCGCGAGAGCCTCCGGCTCAACGCGAGGGCACCCCCGGTGGCGACGACGACCACAAGGCCCGAGGCACCGATCAGGGTGATGAGGAGGGCACGCAGGGATTCACCGAGGGTGGCGGGCGGGAGCGCGACCTGGATGCGGAGCGGCTCCCCCGTCCACGTTGCAGCGAACATCGTGTCGATGCTGTGGCGGGCGTCTGAGGGCCAGTCGGGGGGCGGGGGGGGAGGGGGCCCCTGGCCCGCCAGCAGTCGCACGGGCATCCCGACGTGGAGGGAAAGGAGGGGCTCGACCTCGGCCTCCAGGCTCCGGGATACGACCGTCCTGACCCCACTGTCGCCGATCGGGGTGACCGCCACGAGGCTGCCCCCATCCGGCGTTCGCCGCTGGACCGAAAGCCCGGGAGCTGCGTCGCGGGGCGGGTCATAGCCGCCAGGCGCACCCACGATCACTCCCGGTGGTGCGATCACGGCACACCCCTCCTGTCCCCCGGGTTCGCAGAACTGGGCGAGGAAGGCGGTCAGCTCGGGGAGGTCTTCCTCTTCGAGCAATCGGCCCAGGGTTGGACGATCTGCAAGCACGCGCGAGGCCGTGAGGGTCTCCTCGCCGATTCTCTCGAGCATCTCGACGGCCGCACGGCCCGCGAGTTCGAGGTGACGATCAGCCTGGTTGGCGGCGAGTTGACTGAGGAGCACACTCGCCGTCACCCCCACTCCCGCCGCGGTCAGCAGGACAAGTGCGATTCCGTACCCACCCAGGACCAGGCCGAGCGACGGGCTCCGGCGACGCGATGCTGCACCGTCGGTGGGCCTGGCCGGGTCGGGTGTGTTCCTCGTCATGATTCGACGTGTCGCTCCGCCAGCTCCTTGAGCACGAGTGTGACGACCGCGAGAAGGGTCAGGACCGACGCCGCTGCGAATGCAGCCGCGTACTGATACTCGTTGTAGAGGATTTCGACGTGCAATGGGAGCGTATTCGTACGACCGCGGATGTGTCCGGATACCACGGACACCGCACCAAACTCCCCCATGGCGCGTGCGTTGCACAGGATGATCCCGTAGAAGAGAGCCCACCGGGCGTTGGGGAGGGTGATCCTCCGCAGGATCGTCCACCCCGAGGCTCCCATCAGGCGAGCGGCTTCCTCCTCATCCACACCCTGGGTTTCCATCATGTGGATGAGCTCCCGAGCGACGAACGGGAAGGTGACGAAGAGCGTGGCGAGCAGGATGCCGGGCACCGCGAAGATGATGCGGATGCCCTGCTCGGAAAGGAAGGGTCCGAACCAGCCCTGCAACCCGAAGAGGAGCACGAAGACCAGTCCCGCCACGACCGGGGACACGGCGAATGGGAGGTCGATGAGCGAGGTGAGGATGCCCTTGCCCCGGAACTCGAACTTTCCGATGCACCAGGCGGCGGCGATCCCGAAGGCCACGTTCAGGGGTACGGCCACGGCGGCTGCGAGCAGGGTGAGTCGGATGGCCGAGAGGGCGTATGGGTCGGTCAGTGCGCCGAGGTAGGTGCTCCATCCACGGGAGAACGCCTGGGCGAAGATGAGGACCAGGGGGGCGATCAGGAGTCCGGCCAGGAAGACGACGGTGATGCCGATGAGGAGGCGTCGAACCCACAAGGGCTCGTGGGCAGCCACGCCGACGATCTGACTCGGAGCGGAGTGGAGCGTCGGGGTGGACCCGTGAGGCGTGCCGTGGGAGGTGGCGTGTGCCGACATGTCAGTGCCTCGATCCGGCCCCCCGACGGGACCAGAGCTGGAGCAGGTTGATCAGGAGCAGGAGGATGAACGAAGCGATCAACATGACCGCACCGATCGCGGTGGCGCCGGCGTAGTCGTACTGCTCCAGTCGCGACACGATCAGGAGTGGAGCGATCTCCGTCCGGAAGGGCATATTGCCTGCGATGAAGATGACGGAGCCGTATTCTCCGATTCCCCGGGCAAAGGCGAGGGCGAAGCCCGTGAGTGCGGCGGGGAGGAGGACGGGAAGCACCACCCGGCGAAAGGTGAGCCAGCGTCCCGCGCCGAGGGTGGCTGCCGCTTCCTCCACCTCGGTTCTGAGGTCGGCGATCGCCGGCTGAAGCGTCCGAACCACGAAGGGCAGGCCGATCAGGACGAGGGCAATCACGATGCCGACCGGAGTGAACGCGACCTCGATACCCAAGGGCACGAGTCGCCTCCCGATCCAGCCGGTCGGGACGAAGAGTGCCGTCAGGGCGATTCCGGAGACCGCCGTGGGGAGCGCGAAGGGCAGATCGACCAGGGCGTCGAGGATCCGCCGTCCCGGGAACCTGTAGCGCGTGAGCGACCAGGCCACGACGAAGCCGAAAACCGAGTTGATCACGGCCGCCACGAAGGCCGCACCGAAACTCAGGCGATAGGAGGCCAGGACCCTCGGGTCGGTCGTGGCACGCCAGAACTCCTCCCATCCCAGGGTGGCCGAACGAAGGAAGAGCCCTGCGAGTGGAATGAACACCAGGAGGCTCGCATAACTCAGCGTGAGCCCCAGGGAGAGTCCGAAGCCGGGGAGGATGCTGTGCTCCCGGAACCGGAACCGGGGCCGGCTCCGGTTCGCGGGCGCCCCAGGCGGGGCGGGGCGTGCCACCTCGAGATCAGCGACCGGGGGCATAGATCTGGTCGAACGAGGCCCCGTCGGCGAAGTGCGCCTCGTTGGCTGCGGCCCAGCCTCCGAACACCTCGTCGATCGTGAAGAGCTGCAACGCCGGGAACTGGTCCCGATACCGCTCGGCGACGGCTTCCGAGGCGAGGGGCCGGTAGTAGTGCCTGGCCGCGATGTCCTGTCCCTCCTCCGTGTACAGGAAACGGAGGTATGCCTCTGCCACCTCTCGGGTGCCACGCCGATCGACCGTGCGGTCCACCACCGCGACCACCGGTTCCGCCAGCATGCTGATCCCGGGCACGATCATTTCGACGTTTGCCGCGTCCAGCTCGTGGCCTCCCAGGAGGATTTCGTTCTCCCAGTTGATGAGGACATCGCCCATGCGATTCTGCAGGAAGGTGTTGGTCGAACCTCGGGCCGCCGAGTCGAGGACCGGGACGTTCCGGTAGACCGCGGTCACGTACTCCCGGGC
>JBJHBX010000194.1:0-5950 GCA_050485725.1 Gemmatimonadales bacterium
CCCCGGACCCGCTCGAGGAAGGCCACACGCTCCCGGCCCTTCCGGGGGGGGAAGCCCAGAAAGGCGAAGGGCACGGCAGGCAGCCCCGACGCCACGAGGGCGGCGGTCACCGCCGAGGGGCCCGGAATCGGCACGACGCGGAAGCCGGCTTCCCGGACCGCCTCGACCAGCCGCTCGCCCGGATCCGAAAGCAGCGGGGTGCCCGCATCCGACACCAGCGCCAGCTCCGCCCCGCCGGAAAGACGCTCGAGCACCTGGGCCTGCCGCTCCCGCTCGTTGTGCTGGTGGAGCGAGACCATCGGGGTCCGGTGCCCGAGGTGCCTCAGCAGGATCCCCGTGCGCCGCGTGTCTTCGGCATACACCGCCTCGACCTCGCCGAGGATGCGTGCGGCGCGCGCCGTCACGTCCTCGAGGTTCCCGATGGGCGTGCTCACCACGTAGAGATTGCCGGGGGTCATGGGGCGACAACATAGCATGCCGGGGCGGAAATGCACCGGGGGTGCCGGACCCCCCGGCCCGACACCCCCGTCTCTTGTTGCACCCCGTGGTCGGCGCTCCGCCGGGCCGACGCCCGGCGGGCTCCCGGCACGGTCAGATGTGATGCTGGATCTTGTGTTCCAGGTGCGCCTTCGGCACGGCTCCGACCACCGTGTCCACCTGCTTTCCATCCTTGAAGAAGAGGATCGCAGGAATGGAGCGCACGCCGAAGCGGGCCGTGGTGCGCGGGTTCGAATCGACGTCCAGCTTCGCCACCTTGACGCCCTTCTCGGCATACTCGTCGGCGAGTTGGTCGAGGATCGGGGCCACCATCCGGCACGGCCCGCACCAGGCGGCCCAGAAGTCGACGATGGCAAGCCCCTTCGAGCCCTCGATCTCGGAGGCGAAGGTGCTGTCGGTGACCTGAACGGTCGCGGTCTGGGACATCCGGTTCTCCTTTCGTTCCTGGCCCCTGCCGGGCCGGTTTCGCCGGTCGAGCCGGCATTGTATGGTTGTGCCGCCGGTCCAGGGCAACCCTACCCCAGCGGAGGCGCTTCCTTCCATGTCATCCCGTCCGCTCGACCACGTGGGCGTCGCGGTGGAATCCATCGACGCCGTTCGAGCGCTTTACGAACGCCTGAGCGGCGCGCCCGGTTCCCCGATCGAGGCGGTCCCCGACCAGGGCGCGAACGTCGCCTTCTTCGGGACCGTGGAGCTGATCGAGCCCCGGAACCCCGATTCTCCCGTGGCCCGCTTCCTGGCCCGCCACGGTCCGGGTCTCCACCACGTGGCGTGGCGAGTCGAGGATCTCGCCGCGGAACTCGTCCGGCTCGAGGCAGAGGGCTACGTCCTCATCGACCGCGAGCCCCGCCCGGGGGCCGGTGGCCACCAGGTGGCCTTCCTTCACCCCCGAAGCACCGGGGGGCTCCTGGTGGAGCTGGTCGAGGCGGGGACAGCCGCGGACATCACGCCCGATTCACCCCGGGTCAGGGACCCTGGGTGATCCGTTCCAGCCCGATCTGCTCCACGAGCCAGCGGCCGTCCCTGGCCTGGACCACCACGAAGGGTACGTCAGGGTAGCGGTTCACCCCCTGTTCGAGATCCACGCCCACCCGGACCGTGGGTCGCTGCCGCCCCGGAACCGGTGCCTCGTTCCGCATCCTGTAGACGTCGTGCCGAAGCACGAGCGCGATGGCGTTCATCCGGAGCTCGACCTCTGCCCAGGTCGTGCAGCGCTCCGAGATCCGGATCCAGGAACCCATGCGCCGGAGGCCGCACGACACCGGGTTGCCCAGCCGCTCGGCCACCGGTCCCGCGGAGGTCCCGAAGATGCGGGCCATGGCCTCGAGGTCACCGGTGTTGGCGGCCTGCAGGAAGCGTTCGACGGAAACCACCGGCTGTCCGCCCGCCATGCGGGGCGTCGGAGGACCCGACGAGGCACATCCCGCGAGGACGAGCGCCAGCCCCAGGGCCAGGGCCGGCTGAGCGGCCCGACGCCCGGAGGCGTCGAAGCGGATCGAGATCATGCACCTCTCCGAGCGGATCGTTGGGCGGAGGCCTCGCCTCGGGCGAGGCGCCTCCGGAGGCTAGATCGGGTAGGGCGGAGCGTCAAGGCGGCGTGACCTCGAATTCGACCTCGGCACCGGGGGTCGATGGCGCACGCACCCTGATCCGTGTCCCCTCGTCCACCTCGGCCTCGAGGAGCCGCATGGCCAGCGGGTTCTGGATGCGGGCCTGGATGACCCGTTTGAGCGGTCGGGCCCCGAACACCGGATCGTACCCTTCGGCCGCCAGGAGATCCCTCACCCCGTCCTCCACCTCGAGATCGACACCCAGCTCCGCCGCCAGCCCCACGACCCGGGCGAGCTGGAGGTCGACGATCCGGCGAAGGTCGGTGCGGCGAAGCGGATGGAAGACCACGACGTCGTCGACCCGGTTCAGGAACTCGGGCCGGAAGTGGTGGTGCAGTTCCTTCTGCACCCTCGCCTCGACTTCGGCCCAGGCGTCACCGCCCACGCCCTCGGCGTCCAGTGCGTCGGACCCGGCCTCGAGTATGTGCTGGCTCCCGATGTTCGAGGTCATGATGATGACGGCGTTCCGGAAGTCCACCGTGCGGCCCTGCGCATCGGTCAGGCGGCCGTCGTCCAGGATCTGCAGCAGCAGGTTGAACACCTCGGGGTGGGCCTTCTCGATCTCGTCGAAGAGGATGACCGCGTGGGGCCGGCGACGCACCGCCTCGGTGAGCTGACCCCCCTCCTCGTAGCCAACATAGCCCGGGGGCGCCCCGATCAGGCGGGCCACCGCGTGCTTCTCCATGTACTCCGACATGTCGATGCGCACCATGGCGCGCTCGTCGTCGAAGAGGAACTCCGACAGGGCCCGTGCCGTCTCGGTCTTTCCCACTCCCGTGGGCCCGAGGAAGATGAACGAACCCACGGGCCGGTTCGGATCCTGGAGTCCAGCCCGGGCGCGGCGCACCGCGTTCGCCACGCGCTCCAGCGCCTCGCGCTGCCCCACGACCCGCTCTCCCAGGTGCTCGTCCAGGTGGGCAAGGCGGGCGCGCTCGGATTCGAGGAGGCGCGACACCGGGATCCCCGTCCACTCGCCCACCACCTGCGCGATGTCGTCGGCCTCGACTTCCTCCTTCAGGAACTTCCCCTCGGCCTGGAGCTCCGCGAGCCGCGCCTCGGCTTCGGCGACCTCCCGCAGGCGGCGGGGGATCTCGCCGTACTGGAGCTCGGCGGCCCGCTCCAGGTTCCCCTCGCGGGTGGCCCGTTCCGCCTCGGACCTCAGTTCGTCGATGCGCTCCTTCAGCTGCTGCAGGTGGGTGATGGCGTCCTTCTCCGCCTGCCACTCCGCCTTCATCCCCGTGCTTCGTTCCCGGAGCTCCGCGAGTTCGGACTCGATCGCCTCGCGCCGGTCCACCGCCGAACGGTCCGTTTCAGCCTGGAGGGCCTGCCGCTCGATCTCGAGCTGGGTGATCCGGCGCTCGACCTCGTCGATCTCCTGCGGGAGCGACTCGATCTCGATGCGGAGCCGGCTCGCGGCTTCATCGATCAGGTCGATGGCCTTGTCCGGAAGGAAGCGACCACCGATGTAGCGGTCCGAGAGGCGGGCGGCAGCCACGAGCGCCTCGTCGCGGATCCGCACCCCGTGGTGAACCTCGTAGCGCTCCTTCAGGCCCCGGAGGATCGCGATGGCCGCCTCGACGGAGGGGGGAGCCACGAAGACGGGCTGGAAGCGCCGCTCCAGCGCCGGGTCCTTCTCGACGTGCTTCCGGTACTCGTCCAGGGTGGTGGCGCCCACGAGGCGGAGTTCTCCCCGGGCCAGCATCGGCTTCAGCATGTTCCCCGCATCCACCGCGCCCTCGGCGGCGCCGGCACCGACGATCGTGTGCAGCTCGTCGATGAAGACCACGTAGCGCCCCTCGGACTCGGTGATCTCCTTCAGCACGGCCTTCATCCGCTCCTCGAACTCACCCCGGTACTTGGCCCCCGCCAGCATGGCCGAAATGTCCAGGGCCACGAGGGACTTGTTCGCGAGCGACGAGGGGACATCGCCCCCCACGATGCGCTGGGCGAGGCCCTCGACGATGGCCGTCTTCCCGACCCCCGGCTCGCCGATCAGGACCGGGTTGTTCTTGGTTCGGCGCCCGAGGACCTTGATGACCCGGCGCACCTCCTCGTCGCGCCCGATGACCGGGTCGAGCTTCCCCTCCCTGGCCAGCGCGGTCAGGTCGCGCGAGTACTTCGCCAGCGCCTCGAAGGTGTTCTCGGGGTTCGGGTCCGTGACCCGGTGCGCACCGCGGACCTGCCCCACGGCCTCGAGGACCGTCTTCGATCCTGCCCCGGCCTCGGCCAGGAGGCGCCCGGCGTCGTCCTTCTCGAAGGTGAGCCCCACCAGCAGGTGCTCCGTCGACACGTACCGGTCTCCGAGTTCCTTCGCGATGCGGTCGGCCTCGGAGAGGGCCCGGCGCAGGTCCCGGGAGAAGGTCGGGTCACTTCCACCCTCGACCCGGGCATATCGTCCCACGGCTTCGGCCACGCGGCTCCGGAGTTCGGCCACGCGGACCCCGGCCTTCTCGAGGACGGGACGCACGATGCCTTCCTTCTGGTCGAGCAGGCCTGCCAGCAGGTGCACGCCCCCCACTTCCGGATGACCGGCGTCCTGTGCCGCCTTTACCGCAGCCTGGAGTGCCTCCGCCGCCCGGATCGTGTACCGCTCCGCGTCTGCCATCTGCATCGCCTCATCGTGTCATGTCATTCTGGCATGCCCCGGGCGGAAACAACCCGCCCCCGGGGGGAAGGATTCAAGATCCGGACCACCCCATTTCCCGCGGGCCGGGGTCCAGGATGAGCGTTTCCGTGACCCCCACGCCATCCAGGAAATCCTGGTCGTGGGAAGCCACGACCAGCGCCCCGTCCCATCCCCGGAGCACCCGCTCCAGCGCCTCCGTGCCGGGCAGGTCGAGGTGGTTCGTCGGCTCGTCGAGGAGGAGGAGCCCAGGTGTCGGATCCCCACCGAGGGCAAGGGCCAGCGATAGCCGGACCCGCTCTCCCGGGCTGAGCGCCTGCAAGGGCGTCGCAAGGAGGGACCCTGACAGGAGAAGGGCGTCCAGGAGCTCCCGGGCCCGCGACTCGGGGATCCCCGGGTGGGCGGCCCGGAAGCGGCCGAGGATCGAGTCGTCTCCGTGGGGGGCCAAGGCGCCCCCCGTCGACCGACCGGGCCGGTTGGGGGGCGGTGGGTCCTCGGGCAGCTGCGGGAGATGGACGATCCGTTCCGCGGGAAGCCCGCGGACAACCTGGCCCCGATCGGGGGCCTGGACCCCCGCGAGGATGCGGATCAGCGTGGACTTCCCGGAACCGTTCGGGCCCACGACGGCCACCCGGACGGGCCCGGTCCAGCGCCGGTCCAGCGGACCGAAGAGCTCCCGCGCGCATGTCCCCTCGAGGCGAAGCACCTCTCGCCAGGGGTCGAGCCCGGAGGAGGCCGGGGCGAAGGTCGTGCTGCGAACGGGATGGTGGTCGTCGAGCGCGGCCCGGACCCGCTCCGAGGCCTTCATGAGCGCCTCCTCTCCCCGGGCCCGGATCCGCCCGGTCGTCGCCTCGGCCTGCCGGGCGCGGGCCCCGATCAGGATCTTCGGCATCCCGCCCGAGCGCGCGTCGCGGGCGCCCCGCGCACTCCGCCGGGCCTGGCGCTCGGCGCCGCGGTTCGCATCGCGGCGCGCGCGGTCCCGCTCCCTCCGGGCCCGCTCGAGGGCCTCGGCCGTTCGCCGCTCCCGGTGTTCGCGTTCCTCGAGCCAGCTGTCGAGGGCGCCGGTCACCAGGTGGGGGTCGGCCCCCGCCCCGAGCTCGAGCACGCGGTGGGCCACGCGAAGCAGGGATCGGTCGTGCGTGACGACGCAGGCACCCCCGGTCCAGGCCGCGAGCCATGCCGCGACCCACGCCCGCCCGGAGGCGTCGAGATGGTTCGT
>JBJHBX010000195.1:0-5946 GCA_050485725.1 Gemmatimonadales bacterium
GGCGAACTGGGCGAATCGGTCGTAACGCCGGATCTCCTTCGAGTCGAGCACCGCGGACGCGTCGAAGTCCTTGACCTCGCATGCGATCCGGGTCACATACCGATCATCGGTCTCGAAATGGGTGATGGGTCCTCCCCCGGGTGTTCCCCGGAGGAGGGCCTCCCACGCCGTTTCGACCCCGATCCCCACCGGTGTGATCAGTCCCACCCCGGTGACGACGACCTTCCGCCGGCTTCCCTCACCCATCCGAGACCCTCCTCCAGACCGGGTTCAACCGCTTCCTCCGCGTCGACCGGGCGCCTTCGCGCCGAAAGGGGTGACGGATCAGCCCTCGGCGTTCTTCTTGAGGTATGCGATCGCCTGGCCGACGGTCCGCATCTGCTCGGCGTCCTCGTCCGGGATGTCGATCCCGAACTCTTCCTCGAAGGCCATGACGAGCTCCACGGTGTCCAGGGAGTCGGCCCCGAGATCCTCGACGAAGGAGGCTTCCTCGGTGACCTTCTCGGCCTCGACGCCGAGCTCGTTCACGATGATCTCCTTCACCCGCGCCTCGATGCTGTCCGACATGCGTCGCCTCTTCTGGTTGTGGTTTGGTCCAGGGTGGTGCCTTGGGGGGGTGGGCCGGCGGGGCCTCACATGACCATGCCGCCGTCCACCGTGATGATCTGCCCGGTAATGTAGCCTGCCGAGGGCCCTGCAAGAAAGCGCACGAGTGAAGCCACGTCCGAGGGGGCGCCGAGACGTCCCAGGGGAATCCGCTCCCGGAGCGCGGCCGACTGCTTCTCGTCGAGTTCCGCCGTCATGTCGGTCTCGATGTATCCGGGGGCCACGGCGTTGCAGCGGATCCCCCTCGAGGCCAGCTCCCGCGCCACGCTCCTGGTCAACCCGAAGAGCCCGGACTTCGACGCGGCGTAGTTCGCCTGGCCGGCATTCCCCATCAGCCCGACCACCGAGCTGATGTTCAGGATGACCCCCTGTCTGCGCTTCATCATGCCGCGGGTTACCGCACGGGTCATGTTGAAGGCCCCCTTCAGGTTGGTGTCGATGACTTCATCCCAGTCCTCATCCTTCAGGCGGAGGAGGATGTTGTCGCGGGTGATCCCCGCGTTGTTCACCAGGATGTCAACCCCCCCGAACGCTGCCTCGACGGCCGCAACGGCCTCCTGGGCTTTGGCAGCGTCGGAGACGTCACAGGCGAGGCCGAGGTGCCCCTGGCCCGGGAGGGAGGCCGCCGCCGCCGCCGCGCTGGCACCCCCGCGACCGAGGACCGCCACCCGTGCGCCGGCCTCCGCGAGCGCTTCGGCGATCGCGAGGCCGATGCCCCGCGATCCCCCCGTGACGATGGCGTGGGTTCCGGACAGTTCGGACATGTCATCCTTCCATCAGGTTGGAGCGTGGATTCGAGGAAACGGGAACCCGAAAGTGCCGCAGTCGGTCAGTTCGAAAGCAGGGCGTCGATGTCTGCCGGACCCTGGATCGCGCGGGAATCGACGCCCCGGGCGTTCCTGCGGTTCAGTCCGCTGAGCACCGAGCCGGGGCCGAGCTCGAGGAACCGGTCGATGCCCGCCTCCACCATGGCCGCAACGGACTCGGACCAGCGCACCGGGCTCGTGAGCTGCTGGACCAGGAGGTCACGGGCTTCGTCCGGCTCGGACACCGGTCGGGCGGTGACGTTCGACACCACCGGGAAGGTAGGTGCCGCGAACGGGACCTCGGCGAGGTGTTCTGCAAGCTCGGTGCTGGCCGGCTCCATCAGCGGCGAGTGGAAGGCGCCGGACACCGTCAGGGGCACGACGCGCTTGGCGCCCGCGTCCCGGGCAAGCTCCATCGCGCGGGTGACCGCCGTCACGTCGCCGGAGATGACCACCTGCCCCGCCGAGTTGAAGTTGGCCGGGACCACCAGGTCGGAGACCCCCGTCGAGGCGTCGCGGCACACCGCATCGGCCTCGGCATCTTCCAGTCCGAGGATCGCGGCCATTGTTCCGGGACGCGCCTCGCCGGCGGCGAACATGCGCTCACCGCGGAAGCGCACCGCACGGACCGCATCCTCGAAGGAGAGGGTTCCCGCGGCCACCCAGGCCGAGAACTCGCCCAGGGAGTGGCCGGCCGAGAGGGAGACTGCTCCGAGTTCTCCGCCGACCACGCGAAGGACGGCCACCGAGTGGATCAGGATGGCTGGCTGGGCGTTCCGGGTCAGGGTGAGGTCGTCCTCGGGGCCGTTCCACATCAGGTCGGACAGACGCGTGTCGAGGAGGTGATCTCCCTCCTCGAAGGTTTCCCTCGCAACGGGAAAGGCCTCCGCGAGATCGCGGCCCATGCCGACCGCCTGGGAACCCTGACCGGGAAAGAGAAGTGCAAGAGCCATGGGGAGAACGGTTCGAGGGTCGTCAGCGTCGGGAGGTGGGGGACCGCAGCGGGCTGATCATTCCACCGGGTCGATGTCGCGCGCGAGTTCGCCGGCGATGTGCCGCACCATGCGGGACGAGACCGCCCGCGAGGCCACGCCGAGGGCGTTCCGGATGGCCTTCGGTGGAGAGGCCCCGTGGCAGATCACGCTCACCCCGTTCACGCCCAGGAGGGGAGCGCCGCCGTACTCGGCGTAGTCGAGCACCCGGAAGGCGCCCTCGACGTCGATCTGCGTTCCGGTGCGCTCCATCTCCCGATGGAGGAGGCCGATGATGAACTCCGCGACCGACTCGTAGAACTTCAGAAGCACGTTTCCGACGAAGCCGTCGCAGACGAGGACGTCGCACGCGCCGCGGATGATCTCGCGTCCCTCCACGTTGCCGACGAAGTTGAGTCCCGGCGTCGCGGCGAGAAGTGCGTGGGCCTCGAGGGACAGCTCATCTCCCTTCTCGGGCTCCTCCCCGATGTTGAGGAGCGCGACCCGGGGCGAGGCGATGCCCATCAGGTCCTGGGCGTAGATGTGGCCCAGGCGTCCGAACTGCTGCAGGTGCCGGGGTTTGCAGTCGACGTTCGCGCCGGCGTCGAGCATCAGCGTGGCGCCGGCCGAGGTGGGGAGAAGCGTTCCGATCGCAGGCCGGTCCACCCCGGGGAGGGGGCGGAGGAAGATCAGCGACGCCGCCATCATGGCACCGGTGGATCCGGCGCTCACGAAGGCGTCGATCTCGCCCTCCTTCTGGAGGCGAACGCCGGTGACGATCGAGGAGTCGGGCCGCCGCCGGACCGCGGTCGCCGGTGACTCCCCGGGGTGAATGCGGTCCGGTGCGTGGACGATCTCGATCCGCCCGGCGGGTACGCCCGGTCCGCGCCGCTCGAGCTCGGACTCGAGGGTCGCCCGGTCGCCCACGAGGACGACCGACAGATCGGGGTCACCGGCGAGCGCCTCGAGGGCACCCTCCAGTTCCGGGCCGGGGGCCCGGTCGGTACCCAGTGCGTCAAGTCCGATGCGCACCGGCTAACCCCTTCAGTCGAGCTCGACCTCGAGAACCGCCTCGTCGCGGTAATGGCCGCAGGAGCCGCAGACCCGGTGGGGCTGCTTCGGGTCGCCGCAGCGGGCGCAGGCGTGGGTCACGACCGGCTGCGCCTTGTAGTGCGTCCGCCGCTTCCGCTGCCGCTGCTTCGAGGTACGCTTCTTGGGAACCGCCATGGTTCACGTCCTTTCGTCGAACTTGACTCTGCGGAGGGCGTCCCATCGGGGGTCGTCCTCCACCGGCGAGCAATCGCAGTTGTCCAGATTCCGGTTGATCCCGCAGCGCGGGCACAGACCGGCACAGTCCTCGCGGCACAGCAGCCAGCGAGGCAACCGGAGAAGGAGCTCCTCGCGGAGCGCCTCTCCGACGTCGACTTCCGTCGCCCCGGGATCCAGGGGACGCAACTCTCCGCCGTCGACCGGGTCCTCGAGCTCGTCGGGGACGGCCCAGACCAGGTCCACCTCCTCTTCGAACGCGTGCCGCACCTCGTCGAGACAGCGCCGACACTCGTGAAGAGTCGTTCCTTCCATGAAGCCCCGGACGACCAGCTGCCCCGTGGGTGTCAGCGCGGCCCGAAGGCGGACCGCGACGGGTGAACCGGGACGCGCGTCCAGCTCCGACCAGACCGCGTCGTCCGCGTCGATCGTCCCTTCGAGCTTCTCGGGACCGGTCCGCTGCAGACGGGCGATGTCGAGCATGAACATAGACCCGAAACTTACCGAAAGTTCTGGCCCGATGTCAACGTTCAGGGGCACCCGGGCGTGGCTTCCTCCGACAGCACCCTTGCCGTCTCCCTGGCGATCGTGATTTCCTCTCCGCTTCGCACCACGAGAAGGGCTGTCGGGCCCGCGTGAAAGGCGCCCTCGGCCCCGCCTCCGAGCGCCTCGTTCCGCGAGGCGTCCTCCACGATCCCCAGCAGGTCGAGGCTCCGAAGGACGCGTGATCGGATCGCCGCCGAGTTCTCGCCGACCCCTCCCGTGAACGCGACAGCGTCGACCCGGCCGAGCACCGCGGCATAGGCCCCGATGTACTTCCGGATGCGGTGCACATACACGTCGAGCGCCAGTCTCGCCCGGGTCTCTCCTTTCTCCTCCTCGGCCAGCAGGTCCCGCATGTCGCCCGAGATGCCGGAGAGCCCCTGCAGCCCGGAATGCCGGTTCAGGAGGTTCCCCGCTTCGCCGAGCGAGAGCCCCTCCTTCGCCATCACGTGGAGAAGGGCGGCTGCGTCCACATCGCCCGACCGGGTCCCCATCACGAGCCCTTCGAGCGGCGTGAATCCCATCGACGTCTCCACCGAGACGCCCCCGCGAATCGCGCAGGCGCTCGACCCGTTTCCCAGGTGGAGCGAGATCACGTTCAGCTCCGAAGGGTCCCGATCCATCAGCGCCGCCACCCGCCTTCCCACGTTTCGGTGACTCGTTCCGTGGAACCCGTAGCGGCGGATGCCGTGCCGCCGGTAGAGGGCGTACGGGAGCGCGTACAGATAGACCTCGGGGCGCAGCGTGGCGTGGAATGCCGTGTCGAAGACCGCCACGTGGGGCAGGTCGGGGAGGGCGGCACTGGCCGCAAGGATCCCCTGCAGGTTGTGGGGATTGTGAAGAGGAGCGAGCTCCATGCACTCCCGGATTCCGTCCTCGACCTCTCCATCGATCCGGACCGCCCCGGTGAAGCGTTCGCCCCCGTGGACCACGCGGTGACCGACGGCCTCGGGCCGTTCGGTCGGCTCGAGTGCAGCAGATCCTTCGAGGACGTGCTCGAGGATCGCCTCGATCGCCTCCGCGTGCCCGCCCCCGGGGGTGGATTCCTTGATCCGCTTCCCGGAGGCGGGCCGCGCCTGCGTCAGGATCCCCCCTTCCGCGCCGATCCGGTCCACCATCCCCCGGAGGAGGAAGGTGTCCGAATCGGTGTCGATGACCTCGTACTTGATCGACGAGGAACCGGAGTTCAGGACGAGTACGCGCATGGCGATCCTGCGGGACGTGCCCGCGGTTGACGGCAGATCCCCGTCAGATCGAGAGCCGCTCGGATTCCGAGAAGAAGAAGGCGATCTCGACGGCGGCGTTCGCGTCGGAGTCCGATGCGTGGATCGCGTTCCGCTCCTTCGACTCCGCATGGAGCTTCCGGATCGTTCCCTCGGCCGCCTCGGCGGGGTCGGTGGCCCCGATGACCTCGCGGAGCCGCGGCACGGCGTTCTCGGCCTCGAGCGCGAGCGGCATGACCGGTCCCGACGTCATGAAGGAGACGAGGGACTCATAGAAGGGCCTTTCGCGGTGGACTGCGTAGAACGCCTCCGCCTGCGCCCGGTTCAGGCGCATGAGTCGGGCGGCCCGGACCCTGAAGCCCGCGGCCTCCAGGTGGGCCAGGATCTTCCCGGCCTTGCCGGAGGCGACGGCGTCGGGCTTGATGATGGCTAGCGTGCGGTTCATCGGTTCTTCTCCTCGGCGCAGGGGCGCCGATGTGATCGGGTTGAATATCGACGGACGCCTGCGCGCTCCGTCCGTCGTCGGGCCGG
>JBJHBX010000196.1:0-5917 GCA_050485725.1 Gemmatimonadales bacterium
TGCAGCGGGGAAGGGCGGCCCGATCAGCGGAGCGAGATGCCACCGCGATGCCGCGTCCGCGTCACGGTTCCCGCTCGCCTCACCCGCCTCACTCGGCCTCGGGTGCCATGTTACCCCCGAACCACCCGGCCGTGCACCCTCCGGCCTCGACGGCGGCGAGCCGGGCGGGATGCCCCGGGCGTCAGAACACCGCCGACTCCAGGAGCCCCCGCCCGATGGCGGCGACACCGGCCCAGATCAGCCCGAGCGCCACGAGGGTGGAGACCAGGTGGGGCATGTGGCTCCGCGCCTCCGGGGGGCGCCGGCGCATCACCGAGAGGGGGAGCTGCGCGACGACGGCCGCAAGGAGCATCAGGAAGATGTGGCCGATCAGCGAGGGGTGGAATCGGCCCGACACCGCAACGGCGAAGCCCAGGAGCACCTGCAGGTGGAGGAGCCCGGCGAAGACGGTGGCCGGAATCCGCATGTCCTTGCCGTACGGGCGCTTCGTCGCGATCCCGACGATGGCCATGACCAGGGTGGCGACGGCGGCGACCAGCACCAGGTACCGGAGGCCGGAGTGGGCGTGGAGGAGACCGGTCAGCATGCGTGGGCGGGGCGGGGGGAAGGGAGGCGGGTGCCTGCACCCGGGCCGCCGAAAGCTATCCCGCCGGGGGGGAGGGGCAAGGCCGGGCCACCGTCATCCCGCCGAGAGGGCCTCCCGCAGCACCTCCTTCACCTCCTCGCCCAGGTCCTCGAGCCCCAGCATCCACTGCAGGTAGTCGGGCGAGGCCGCGGCCACCTCCCCGAGCGGTCGCCCCTGGTGCTTCCCGCGTCTGAACCGCCGCGTCCCGCCCGGATCCGCCTCGAACCAGCGGTCCACTTCGGTTTCGAAGCGGCGGACCTCGTCGCAGTAGGCGTCCAGGCCGTCCAGGTCGCGGGGAAGGTGCGCGTAGCGCTCGAGCTGGGCGCCGAGGACCGCAGCCGTGGCCCGAATGTCGCCGAGGGCGGTATGGGCGTCCTCGAGGTCGCGGCCCAGGTAGAAGCGCACCGCCGCCGAAAGGTCCCGGGGCTCCTCGCGGTGGAAGATGAACTGCACGTCGATGATCCTGCGGTCACCGACGCGAAAGTCGACCCCGGCCCGCCGGAACTCCTCGAGAAGGATGGGAAGGTCGAAGCGCCGGACGTTGAACCCCGCCAGGTCGCAGGGCTCGAGCAGATCGGCCAGGCTCCGGGCCACCGCCGCGAAGGGAGGTTCGTCGGCCACGTCGGCGTCGGAGATGCCGTGCACCGCGGTGGCCTCGGGCGGGATCGGGATCCCCGGGTTGAAGCGGCGCACGCGTTCGAGCACGTCGCCACCGGGTGAGAGCCGGATCAGCGCGAGCTCGACGATGCGGTCCATGCCGATCCTGAGCCCCGTCGTCTCCAGGTCGAAGAGGACGAGGGGCCGGTCGAGGGGGACGGGAAAGGGGATCGGGTCGGCCATGCGAGCACGGTGGGCAGGAGGTGGATGCAGGGGCCTCGGCCGCGCCCCGTTGGAACGCGGAGGAGCCGATGGGTACCGGAGGGGCCCCTCGGCCCCGGCGCCGGCTGCCGGCGGGGGCGCGGCCCCGGATCAGGAAAGGTGCCCCCGGGGCCTGGGCGGCGCCATGGGGCGGGGGGTCGGTCGCGGCCGCCCGCCGCGCGACCTCTCCCTCTCATTCCCATCCCGAGCCCCTTCCATGACGACAAAGCGCGTTTCCTGCATTCGCATCCGCGAACCCGGCGGACCCGAGGTGCTGGAGCCGGCGACAGTCGAGCTTCCGCCCCTCCTTCCGACCGAGGTCCGCGTCAAGGTGGCCGCGTCGGGGCTCAACCGGGCCGACCTCCTGGAGCGTCGCGGGGGCTACGCACCGCCACCCGGTGCGCCGCCCCGGGTTCCGGGGCTCGAGTACGCGGGTGTCGTGGAGGCCGCAGGCGACGCGTGCACCCTCCGGCAGGTGGGTGACCGGGTCATGGGGCTCGTCGGGGGCGGCGGGTACGCCGCCTCGCTCCAGGTGGACGAGCGGGAGACGATCCGGGTCCCCGACGCCATCGAAACCGTCGAGGCCGCGGCCCTCCCCGAGGCGCTGATCACGGCGTGGGATGCCTCCTTCCTGCAGGGCACCCTCGCCGCGGGTGAAACCCTGTTGATCCACGCGGTGGGGAGCGGCGTCGGCACCGCCGCCCTCCAGCTCGCCCGCTGGGCCGGGGTGCAGGTGGTGGGCACCTCGCGCACCGCCGACAAGCTCGAGCAGGCCGTGTCGCTTGGGCTCGACCCGAAGCGTGCCGTGGACACCTCCGCCGAAGGGTGGCCGGGGCGGGTGCGAGAGGCCACCGGGGGGCGGGGCGTGGACGTGGTTCTCGACCTGGTGGGCGGCGGTTACGCCCCGGGCACCCTCGAAACCCTGGCGCAGGGGGCGCGGTGGATCGTCGTGGGCGTCCCGTCGGGAAGGGTGGCCGAGCTCGACCTGCGCAGGCTCATGGGGCTCCGGGCACTGATTCGGGGAACCGTCCTTCGCTCGCGCCCTCCGGAAGAGAAGGCCTGGCTCGCCCGCCGCTTCGAGGCGCGCGTGCTTCCCGGGATCGAGGCGGGGCACCTCCGCCCGGTCATCGACCGGGTCCTCCCCGCGCACGAGGCCGCCGAGGCCCACCGCCTCCTCGAGTCCAACCGGACCTTCGGGAAGCTGCTCCTGCGCTGGGCCGACCCTTGACCCGACGCGTCACCCGACGCCTCTCCCTGAGCGGGCCCCTGCGCTACGCCTCGATGCCCAGCGCCTCGCCCACGATCCTCGCCTGCTTGGCCTCGTGGGACCGTGCCCGCCCCTCGGCGGTCGAGGCCCGGTCCGGACGCGAGACCGGGCGGATCGGGATCTCCCGAGGCACCACCGCGCGAAGGCGGGGGCCGACGTAGGTCAGCGCGCCCATGTTCCGGGGCTCCTCCTGGACCCAGATCACCTCGGCGAGCTTCGGGAACGACCCCAGGAGCGCCTCGAGCGCCGCGTGGGGGAACGGGTACAGCTCCTCGACGCGCGCCACCGACACGTTCGACAGCGCCTCGCGCCGCTCGTGGGTCAGCAGGTCGTAGTAGACCTTGCCGGAGCAGAGGAGGAGGCGCGTCACCTGGTCCTCCTTCCCCGCCGTCGCCGGGTCCGGCAGGACCGGCTGGAATCCGCCCTTCGCAAGTTCCTCGACGGTCGAGGCCGCTCGCGGGTGGCGAAGGAGGCTTTTCGGCGTCATGACCACCAGGGGCCGCTTGGGCGTTCCCAGCGCCTGCCGCCTGAGCAGGTGGAAGTACTGCGCCGGCGTGGTCGGGTATGCGACCCGCATGTTGTCTTCGGCGCAGAGCTGGAGGAAGCGCTCGAGGCGGGCGGAGGAGTGCTCCGGGCCCTGGCCCTCGTACCCGTGGGGAAGGAGAAGCGTCAGGTTCGAGAGCTGTCCCCACTTGGTGCGCCCCGACGACAGGAACTGGTCGATGATCGGCTGCGCCACGTTCACGAAGTCCCCGAACTGGGCTTCCCAGAGCACGTAGTCCCGCTCGGCGGCCACCGAGTATCCGTACTCGAAGCCCATGACGCCGGCCTCCGAAAGGGGCGAGTTGTAGACTTCGAAGCGTGCCGCCCCCATCCGGGCCAGGGGAACCACCTTCTCCCCGGTCTCGTGGTCGTGGAGCGCCAGGTGCCGCTGCGAGAAGGTCCCGCGCTCCGAGTCCTGGCCCGACAGCCGCACCGGCACCCCGTCCTTCAGGAGTGATCCGAAGGCAAGCGCCTCGGCATGGGCCCAGTCTAGCTTCGTGCCGGTGTCGAAGCCGTCGACGCGGCGCATCAGCTGCCGCTTGAGCTTGGGGTGGATCGAGAAGCCCTCGGGTACCTCGAGGGACCGCCGGTTGACCTCGTCCAGCACTTCGAACGCGACCTCCGTGTCCACCTCCACCGGCTCCACCTCGGGCGGGGGAGGGGGGAAGGGGTCGTGCGAGGAGGATTCCTTCTCCTCCTGCACCTGGGCCTGTGCCGAGCGGAGCGCGTCGAGCACCTCCTCCTCGAGCGCCTCCACCTCGGCCTCGGTGATGACGCCTTCCTCGACCAGCCTCCCGGCGAAGATCGTGCGCACCGTGGGATGCGCGGCAATGCGCTCGTAGAGCCGGGGCTGGGTGTAGGTCGGCTCGTCGCCCTCGTTGTGCCCGTGCCGGCGGTAGCCCACCAGGTCGATCACGAAATCGTCGTGGAAGGCGGCCCGGTAGGCCATCGCCAGGCGCATCGCGGCCAGGCACGCCTCGGGGTCGTCGGCGTTCACGTGCACGACCGGAATGTCGTACCCCTTGGCCAGGTCCGATGCGTAACGGGTCGAGCGGCCGTCGCCCGGGTTCGTCGTGAAGCCCACCTGGTTGTTCGCGATGATGTGGACCACCCCGCCCACGGAGTAGCCACGTAGCCGGGCCAGGTTCAGCGACTCGGCCACGACACCTTCGGCGGCGAAGGCCGCATCCCCGTGAATCAGGATCGGGACCACCGCGGCCGGATCCTGCCGCGCTTCGGCACCCGGCCCCTCGAACTGGAAGACCCGCGCCATTCCCTGGACGACAGGGTTCACGAACTCCAGGTGCGAGGGGTTCGGCGCCAGCTGCACGTCGATGCTCGCTTCCCCGTCGAAGTCCATCTTCCCGCGGGCCCCGTGGTGGTACTTCACGTCGCCGGTTCCGGGGAGCGCCAGCGCCCCCTCGGTCTGCGGCGCACCCTCGAACTCCCGGAGCAGGTGGTGGTACGGAAGCCCGACGATGTGGCAGAGCACGTTCAGCCGCCCCCGGTGGGCCATGCCGAGCACCCCGAGCCGTCCACCCGCCCGGGCCGCCGCCTCGAGGGCCTGGTCGAGCATGGGGACCATCATGTCGTTCCCCTCGATCGAGAAGCGCTTCTGCCCCAGGTACGTGCGGTGCAGGAACTTCTCCATTCCCTCGACCTCGGTGAGGCGCCGAAGGAGCCGTATCCTCACCTCGGGCGTGAGCACCGGGTCGTGCGTTCCCGATTCGACCTCGTTCCAGAGCCAGCGCACCCGCTCCGGGTCTTCGAGGTGCTCGAACTGGTAGCCGATCGCCCCGCAGTAGATGTCCCGAAGCCGGGTCAGCGTCTCGGTCAGCGGTGCCTCTCCGCCCTCGTCCATGATGAGCGACGTGGGAACCTCGGAGAGCTCCTCGAGGGAGGTCCCGAAGAAGGACGGATCGAGCTGCGGGTGGCCCGGCGGCTCGCTACCGAGGGGGTCCACGCGGGCAAGCTGGTGCCCGTGGTCCCGGAAGGCCTGGATCAGCGCCGTGGCCCGGGCGATCAGCGGGAGCAGGCGGAGCCGCTGGTCGTCGGCCGGCACATGCCCCGACCCGGCGTCCGAGGCGCGTGCGGTGGCGCCGTCGGTGGCCGGAGCTGCGGACGCCGCGGCGGGCGCGGCCGGGGGGGCCCCGTTCCCGGCGCCGTCCCCGGGGGCGAAGGGTCGCCCGCGAACCCCGGGAAGCTGGAGCGCCTCCGGAAGGATCAGCCCCTCTGCCAGGAGTTCATCGGCGCGGTTCGCGAAGATCTCGCGCCAGGCCGGCGGGACGGACTCGGGGTTCCGGGTGTAGGCCTCGAAGAGGTCCTGTACGTACCCCGCGTTGGCGTCGTCGAAGAGCTGGGAAATGGCCATGGCGTGAAATCGTCGTTGCAACCGCTTGCGGCCCGGGTCGGATATCGCCCCGGTGTCGCTCCAAAGCTAAGCCTTTTTCTCCGGGATGCGACCCGTGGGGCGCAGCCGGAGGGGAGGCCTCCCGCACACTGCGGGTCCCCTGGAGGCCGGGGGGCTTTCCCGACGGCCGCCCGGGGTCGAGCTTGGCCGTGGGGCGTCGTCCGCGCCCGCCCCGGCTTTCCCCACCGGAACCCGCCATGGATCCACGTCACGA
>JBJHBX010000197.1:0-5908 GCA_050485725.1 Gemmatimonadales bacterium
CCAGGCGCACGACGATGTCGTACTCGTCGTTCCCGGTCCGGTACTTGGCGGCCTCGATCCCCTGGATCGCGCCGCGGATCGCGCTTCCGACCTCCGACGTGGAGAGGCCGTGGAGCGAGGCCCGCTCGCGGTCGACGCGAACCGACAGCTCGGGGCGTGCGTCGTCCAGGTCCGACTCGAGCCCCACCAGGCGCGCCGCCACCGGCGCGGCGCGGAGCCTGAGCAGGATCTCGTCGGCGAGCTCCTTCAGCACCGCCGGGTCCTCGCCCACGATCTCGATGTTCACCGGGGGTCCGGAAGGGGGACCCATGTCGGGCATGTCGGCGCGGATCTCGACCCCGGCAATGTCGGCCCCGAGCCGCTCCTGGAGTCCGGCGAGGAGTTCGAAGGAATCCCCTTTCCGGTCGGCGAACTCGACCATCGAAAGCATGATCCTGGCCTCGTTCTCGGCCGAGGATCCGCCCATGATGAAGTTCCCCCCGCTCGCGCCCGAGGTCGTGACCATCGACTCCACGTCGTCGAATCCCGCGTAGCCGCGGATCTCGGCCTCGAGCTGCCGGGCGACCTCGTCGGTGAAGGCGACGCGGGTTCCCACCGGGGCCTCGACGCTCACGATGAGCTGTGCGGGCGGAATGTCTTCCGGGAAGAACTCGACTCCCTGGTTGAAGGGGATGAAGAGCGCGAAGGATCCCACGAAGACCACGGCGCAGAGCGCCAGCACCACGGCCCTGTGATCGAGGGCCCACCGAATGCTCCGCTCATAGCGGGCGGTGAGGGCCGGAAGCCCCCGGGCCTGGAAGCGCCTGGCCAGCCGGTCCAGCACGAAGCGGTGCAGCAGGTAGAGCCCCACCACCGTGGCCGCAAGGAGGACCGCGGTGAGGGCGTTCGACGACAGGACCATCAGGAAGAGGAGCGCAGCACCTCCGAGCACCGTGAGGCGGGCCGTGCGCGTCATCGGGGGGCGCCGGACCCCGTCGGGGCGAAGGAAGATCGCGCAGACCACCGGCACGATGACGAGCGCCACGAAGAGCGAGCTCGACAGGGTGACGATGAGCGTCAGAGGGAGGTACCTCATGAACTCGCCCGTCACGTCGGGCCAGAAGAGGAGCGGCGCGAAGGCCGCGAGCGTGGTCGCGGTGGCCGCCACCACCGGCATGGCCACCTCGCCGGTGGCCTTCCGTGCCGCCATGGCCGGGGACCACCCCTCCTCCACGTAGCGGTAGATGTTCTCGACGATGACGATGGCGTTGTCGACGAGCATGCCCAGCGCCAGGATCAGGCTGAAGAGCACGACCATGTTCATCGTGATGCCCAGGGCGGCGAGCACCACGAAGGAGAGGAGCATCGAGGTCGGAATCGCCACCGCGACGAAGGCCGCGGTCCGGAGTCCCAGGAAGAAGAGGAGCACCGCCAGGATCAGGATCAGCCCCGAGATGATGTTGTTCTCGAGCGAGCTCACCATCAGGTAGATGTCGCGCGACTGGTCGCCGGTGATCGAGACCCGCGTGGTGGGCGGGTAGAGGGGCTCCATGTCGGCGATGATCGCCTTCACCTGCTCTGCGGTCTCGATGATGTTCTCGCCCGCGCGCTTCACGACGTCGAGGGTCACGACCGGGGCGCCGTCGAGGCGGGCATGGCTCGTCCGCTCGGCGAAGCCGAAGTCGACGGTCGCCACGTCGCGCACGTAGACCGGCCGCCCGTCGGGGGTCGACACGACCAGGTCGGCGATGATCCCCGGGTCGACGAACTCGCCGTCGACGCGCACCAGGTAGTTCAGCGACCCCACCTCGATGGAGCCGCCCGGAATGTTCACGTTCTCGTTCCGGATCGCGTCGACCACGTCCTGGATCGCGAGCCCGTGGAACTTGAGGCGCGGCAGGTCGACGTCGACGCGCACCTCGCGGTCGAGGCCGCCCCGGAGGTCGACGCGGAGCACCTCGGGGATCTGCTCGATCCGGTCCTGGATCAGCTCGCCGATCTCCTTCAGGCGAACCAGGCCGTACTCGCCCGACAGGTTCACCTGCATGACCGGGATCTCGGAGATGTCGAACTCGACGATCGACGGCTCCTCGGCATCGGAGGGGAGCTTCGGACGCGCCAGGTCCACCCGCTCGCGGACCTTGCGGAGCGCGGACTCGAGGTCGACGCCCGTCGTGAACTCGACCATGATCGACGAGTAGCCCTCGACCGAGGTCGAGGTCATTTCGCGGATGTCCGAGATCCCGTTCAGCTCGTCCTCGAGGGGGCGGGTCACGAGCGTCTCGATGTCGGCGGGAGACACGCCGGGGTAGACGGTGTTCACCGCCACCATCGGGATCGTGACCTGCGGCGACGACTCCTTCGGGATGTTCCGGTACGCCATGAGCCCGGCCAGGGTGATGAAGAGGAAGAGCATCACCACCGTGGTCCGGTGCGCCACCGCGAAGGAGCTGAGGCCGAACTCCTTGAACCGTGCGAGGAAGGCCGGATCGTTTTCGGGGATGCGGGGCGTCACGGCCGTGCCTCCCGCGTTCGGACCACGCGCACCCGGTCACCCTCGGCGACCTGCTGCTGGCCCACGACGACGAGGCGGTCGCCCGCCTCGAGCCCTTCCTCGACCACGACCTGGTTCCGCTGGGCGGGGCCCAGGCGGAGGGCCCGGGTCCGGACGACCCCGCCATCACCGGAGCCGGCATCAACGTCGACGACGAAGGCGACGAAGCCCTCCTCGGTCCGGACGAGCGCGCCCTGGGGAACGACGATGACCCCGTCGAGCCGGTCGCGGAGGATCTCGACGTTCGCCACCATTTCCGGCTTCGCGATGCCGCCGGGGTTCGGGAGCGTCACCTCGGCCTCGAAGGTCCGGTTCCGGGGGTTCACGGTGGCGCCCACGTAGTTCACCTGTCCCTCGAAGACCTCGCCCGGGAGCACGTCGAAGGTGATGCGGACCGGGGCGCCCACGCGTACCTCGCCGGAAAGGCGCTCCGGGACCCCGGCCGACACCTTGACCGGGTTCACCTGGACGATGCGCGCCACCGGCGTTCCCGGTGCCACGCTCGTGCCCACTTCGACCGCGCGGTCTTCCAGTGTGCCCGCGAAGGGTGCGCGGATGATGGCGCGATCGGCCCGCTCGCGGAGGTTCTCGAGGGCCGCCTCTGCCTGCTCGGCCTGGTAGCGCGCCTCCAGATAGGCGAGCTCCGAGCCCACCCCGTCCTCCTCGAAGAGCCGGCGGCGGCGCTCCCAGGTCTCGCGGGCCAGCGCCGCGCGGGCCTCGGCTTCGCGGAGCTGCGCCTGGAGGACCCGGTCGTCGATGCGGAAGAGGGGGGCGCCCTCGGCCACGCTGCGGCCGCGGTCCACGATGATCTCGCGAATGACCCCCGACTCCTCGGCCGAAACCGTCACGTCGCGCGAGGCGCGGACGACGCCGGTCAGGCGGATCTCCTCGCGGAAGTCGGTGGGGGCGAGCGCCTCGACCTCGACGTTGATGACGCGGGAGCTCGACTCCTGCGTCGTGGCAGCGGTCGCCGGCCGGCCCTCGCCGGTGTCGTCGGCGCGGGCATCGCCGCCGCATCCGGCAGCAAGGAGAAGCGCACCCGCGGCCAGGGGCCAGGCCCGTCCGCGTCGGAGGGGGTGCCGTGCGTCACGAACGTTCATCGTCGGTCTCCATGGGCATGCATCGAAGGGCGCCTTCATCGTGTGGCCTCGCCATTTCCTCCCCGGCGGAAGCCGGACAGGGGAAGCTCGCCGGCCAGCTCGTCGAGCCGGGCCCGGGTGGCCAGGTAGTCGAAGACGGCGCCCGCGTAGTTGAACTCGCTCTGGCGAAGGGCGACCTCGGCGTCGGTCAGCTCGAGCTGGCTGCCGAGCCCCTCGCGGTACTGCGCGCTCGCGATCTCGTAGCCCCGCTGGGCCTGTCGTACCGCGAGCCCCTGCCCCCGGACCCGGAGGCTCGCCTCCTCGGCCTGCTCCAGGAGTTCCACGAGGCGGTCGTGGAGCCGGGCCTCCACCTCGCCCGCCTCGATCTCGGTGGCGCGAAGCGCCGCCCGCCGCTGCTCGACCCGGGCAATCCGCTGCCGGCCCGTGAAGATCGGCATGCTTACCTGGATGCCGACGTTCCGCCCGTAGGCGCGCTGGCCGGAGCGCCCGAAGAACTCGGGTCCTCCGTCCTGCTGGGCCTGCACCTGGTAGTTCCCGAACAGGGAGACGCGGGGCAGGAACTCGGCCTGCTCCGCCCGGAGCTCGGCGTGCCGGAGCTCCGCGCTCAGCCCCGCCTGCCGGAGCGACGAGGACCCTGAACGCACCCGCGCGAAGAGCGCCTCGACCCCGGCCCGATCCTCGGCATCGGGGGGCACCGGCCCCATGAGCTCCACGATCTCGCGGTTCGCGCCGGTGTTCGCCGCCGCGTCGTCCAGGACGAGCTCGACCAGGGCGCCCTGGACCTCGAGGCGCGTGCCCTCGGGCAGGTCGAGTTCGGTCACGAGCTCCCGCTCCCTTGAGCGCGCCTCGTTCAGCGCGCGGCGGAGCTGGGGCTCGAGGTTCGCGAGCTCGACCTCGAGGCGGAGCACGTCGTAGTCCGAGGCGAGCCCGGCCCTGGAAAGCGCCCGCGTCTCCTCGAGCGAGGCAAGCACCCGCTCCACGGAGCGCTCCAGGAGCTTCGCCTGTTCCTGTGCCAGCAGCAGGTCGTAGTAGAGAAGCCGCACCCGGGTCACGACCTCGAGCTCGTTCCCCCGGACCACCTCCTCCTGCAGCGCCCGGAAGCGCGCCGCGGCGCCGATCCCGATGAAGGCCCGGCCCTCGAAGAGGGGCTGCTCGAGCGAGACCGTCGAGCTCCAGACGTTGTCGGAGCCGAACTGCACGCGAATGAGCTCGTCCGGGGGCGCGTCCTCGTCGAAGAAGATGGCGGGGAAGAAGGCCGACGGGACCGTCAGGTTCCGGGTCCACGAGGCGTTCAGATCGAGGCGTGGCATCACGCTTCCCCACGCTTCCTTGACCTGGCCCTCGGCTTCCTCGAGGGCGAAGCGGGCCCGGGCCAGCGAGCGGTTCTCGCCGAGGGCGCGGGCAAGGGCGTCAGACAGCGTCAATGGCTGCGGGTCGGCTGGCTCGACCGCCGCTGCGGCGCCCTGCTGCGCATCCAGGGGATGCGGACCCGTGGCCAGGAGACCCGCGAGGACGAGTCCCACGGTCGGTGCGAGGGCATGACGAGGGCGACGCCCGAACGGGCGTCGGGCGGCGGAAGGTATGGTCATCGGAGGGACGCTCCGGGAAAGTGCGTGGGCTCGGGCCTGCGGGCGGCGGGGCGGGGAAAGGTCTCCCGGCCCGTCTCCGCCCGCAGTACGAACGGGTGGCGCGTGGCCTTCATGACGAGGACCCGCCGTCGGGGGTTTCAGGTGCGGCGGACTCGTCGCCCGCGATTCCCGCGGCATCCAGCGCCCCCGGTGCAGCGATGCCCTCGAGGATGCGGACGCAGGAGTCCATGTAGGCCTCGCGGATCGTGTCGCGGTCGATGCTTCCGGCACAGGCCAGGGCGCCGTTCAGGTAGAGCGACACCATGCCGTAGGCGTGCGCCCAGAGGGTCATGCCGATGGCGTCGGGGTCGCCGGGACGGAAGGCGCCGCTCTGGACGCACTCGCGGACCCGGTCCTCCCAGAAGGTGCCGATGGCCGACACCTCGTCGCCCATGCCCTCCTCGATGGTCGCCGGATCGATGCGCTCGCAGAGCCCGGCGTAGAGCATGAAGTAGCGGGGGTGGTCGAGGGCGAAGTCGAGGTAGGCCTGGCCGGCACGCTTCAGCCGGTCCAGCGGAGAGCTGCCGGCCAGGGCGCGCACCAGGTAGCCCATCATGGACTCGGCCGCGACGCGGGTCAGCTCGACCAGGAGGGCGTCGCGGCTCTCGAAGTGGCGGTAGATGGCCGGCGCGGTGACCCCCACGCGG
>JBJHBX010000198.1:0-5839 GCA_050485725.1 Gemmatimonadales bacterium
GTCTTGCACCAACGGACCCCCTCCGCCTTCCCGGAGCTGTTTCGAGCTGAGGGGTACAAGGTCGTCCACCTTGGCTCGTCGGAGTAGAAGGCAGCTACCTCGGTCGGGCTGAACATCGGCATGACCGCCAGTGACGGACCGCGCCGTCGCGTCTCCGGCGGGCGGGCGATGGCGGCGTTTGTCTCCCGCGCGGAGACCGCGGATGCCAGCGTGCGGAGCGACCCCCCCCGTTGGCACGATTCGACGGCCGCGGCGGCGGACGGTGGTGGCCGTCGGTGACGGGGCGTGCCACCGCGACCCCTCCTTCGAGCGTTGGCACGATTCGACAGCCGCGGCAGCGGAGGGCGGGGGCCGCGGCGCCGGTCACCGCCGCCGCAACCCGGTCCTGGAAGGACTCCTCGTGCCGAGGAGCCGTATTCATGTTCGCCCGGGGCCGGTGGGCAGGGAGGCGGGCAGGCCCGGGAGGCGGGCAGGCCCAGGAGGCAGGTGAGACGGCGGAGGCGGGTGAGACGGAGCAGGCGGGGCAGGCGGCCGGGTCTGGGGGGGCGGCCGGGTTCACCGCGTCAGCCGGAACTCGATCCCCCAGGCGGATTCGGGGGTCAGGAAGAACTCGCCGTGCATGCTGGGGCCGTGGAGCCAGCGGAGCGCGGTGCGGCCCGAGCGGTTCCCCACCCGGAAGGCGACCCCGGCCATGGCGGACCACTGGGGTCGCCAGTTGGTGCGCTCGGCGCTCTTGAGATCGAGGGCGCTGAACGCCGCAAAGCGGCTCCGCGTGTCGGGCAGGCCCCGCTCGTACTCGATCCCCCCCTGGAGTTCCCAGCCGTCGTCCCAGCCGCGACCCAGCTCGCTCAGGGTATCCGTCGTCTCGGAGCGGAGGATGCGCGTGCCGCCGCCGTACCAGCGAAGGGGGCCGGTGGGCGCGTTTCCGACCAGGAGCGCGAGTCCCTCGTGCCCGAAGCCCACGCGCCGCACCCCCGCGCGCTCGATGATCTCGTCGCCGAGGTGCGCGCTTCGGTGAAAGAGCAGTGCCCGCCCCGCCACCGGCCCCCGGGCGAACTCCACCGGAAGCCCGACGACCCAGTCCGACGCCAGGTACTCGTTGCTCGCCGTGGCCAGCCGGAACCGCGCCGTCACCCCGACCTGGATGCCGAGCTGGACGCCGTCGCGACCCTCGCCAAAGCGCCGGATCGCGTAGCTCTCGCCGAGCCCGACCACCCCCTGGAAGTCCCGGCCGTCGCGGCGCAATCCCTCGACCTCGGGGGGCGGCCGCTCGCCGTTCGGGTAGTCGCCGCTCAGCAGGTCGGTGCTGAGCGCCATGCCCCGGAACCCCGGCTCACCGACCGAGGCCACCGGGGGGCGGAAGAGGCGGGTAGAGGGGAACCACCGGGGCGCGCCCGGCTGGATCTCGGGCGATGGCTCGCCGGGGTTCGCTGCGGCCGCAGCCGCAGGGGTGGGAGGCGCCTCGGGCGGCGGGCCCGACTGGGCGCTACCCGTGCCGGGCACGGCGACGAGAAGAAAGCCGACCCCGGCCAGCACGGGGAGCCAGCGCGCGGCGGCACGCGAGGGCGGGGGCCTCAGGACCCCGCCTCCTCCACCACGAACCGTCGGCGGGTCACGGCGGGCGGGTGGTCGTCCACGAGAATCTCGAGAAAGACGTCGTAGCGCCCGGCATCGAGCGCGGGAAGCTGCAGGTCCACGGCGCGGAAGACGATTCCCGGGCGGTCCGCCGGGGCGTCGTCCCAGCGGATCACCACCGGCGCCGGAGGCTCGAGGACCCGGAAGAACTCACCGAGCCTGCGCGCGAAGCTCCGTTCCGCCCGCTCGAGCCCCAGCGCCACCCGCGCCTGGCTCCCGTCGGGGATCCCGTAGACCTCCCACCCGATCCGCACCATGCGCCCCGCCTCGAGCCGCACCGTGGGAAGGACGTGGGCCAGCGCGTCGTCGAGGGACTCGGGAAGGTCGGCCGGCTCCGCATCGAGGAACACCGGGTCCGAAACCGCCACCGGCCCCTCGGGATCGGGGAGCCGCTCGAGCCCCCGCCGCGTCCGCCAGGCACGCCGCTCGAACCGCGACCACCCCTCCATGCTCAGGATGCGGTCCGTGTCGTTCGAAAGCTCGACGGTCCACACCCCCTCGAGCTCGGTCCCCTCGCGCACCGGCTGGGGTCCGTCCTCGATGATCGGCCCCTCGACGGGAAGGAGGAAGAGCGCGCTCCTCAGGTCGCGGGGTAGCGGGGCATCGGCAGATCCGGGGATGCGGGGCGTGGCCGCCGCGCCACGACCGAAGGGATCGGCGTCGGCCTCGGCGGCGTCGGAGCCTCCGTTCGCCGCCATGAGCTCGCCCCGGTTCCGTGAGAAGGCGTGCACCACCAGGAGGTCGTTCCCCCGGCGGAAGCGCGCGGTCTGCGAGGTCAGGTTCGTGACGACGGGGGCATAGGCCGGCGAGTACCCCGAGGGCTCACGGCCCTCGAGCACGCGAAGCGCGTCGTCTTCGGTGGCGGGAAAGTCGGAGAGCTCGGGGCCGGTGGGGAGGTAACGGCGACGATCCGGATCGAGTCGGCCCACCATGCGGTTCGGGTTGATCTGGCCCACGCGGAGCTGGCCCTGGACCCGCTCCCAGCCCATGGCCCAGCCGTACCGCAGCAGCAGCTCCTCGAGGTCCACGTCCCACGAAAGGCCGAAGGGGTTCCAGGCGTCTTCGAGGGTGCGGACCAGGGTGAGGCGCGCCATGTGCGCGGTCCAGCGGTCGTTCCCCGGCACCAGGTACAGGGGGTCGGCAAGGCGCCAGAGAAGCGCGCGGCGGCGCTCCCGTTCGGCGGCGTCGGAGGCGTTCAGAAAGTTCCGGCCGTCGCGCTCGAGCAGGTAGCTCTCGCCCATCCAGCGGCGGCGCTCGGCCTCGGGCATGGCGTCGAGGGCGTCGAGAAAGGCCTCGCCGGCCTCGATCCAGAAGCCGTCTTCATGGTAGACCCAGCCGTCGAGGGCGTGGCACCACCAGCGCGTGCCGGCGCAGGCGTCGACCACGGCGCCGGCCCCCAGGAAGTCGCCGGCCTCGACCAGGTAGCGGACCCGCTGTCCGACGATCCAGTCGTCGCCGGGAATGGCCTCGCCGGCGAGGGCGAGCGCCTGCAGGAGCTCGCGGCGCGCCTCGACAATGGGCGGAGGTGCCTGCGCGATGGGCGGCGAGGTCTCACCGGGCCGGGTGAAGTTCAGGCAGAGGCGACCGACCGGCTCATCGCAGCGCCCACCCCCCTGGCCCCGCTCGGCGGGAATCTGCCGCTCGCGCAGCCGCTCGAAGTCTTCCTGCGCACGGCGCGCGTCGCGGAGGATGCGGGCGGAGTCGGCGGGGGAGAGGGCGGGCGTGTGAGCCGCGGGGCTGGACGCCACCGGGCTGGGCGAGGCCGCCGACCACGCGGGCGCCACCGGGGCGGGCGCGGCTGGCGGCGCCGCAGCGGCATCCACCGCCGACCACGCGGGCGCCACCGGGGAAGCGAGGCTCGCGGCCACGATCAGAAAGGGGAGCACGGCGGGGACCGGTTCGGGGCGGGGTGCCACGGAGGGGCACCGATGGATCTGGGCCCCCGGTGATACCCTCGGGCCGAGCGCGCGGGTCCGGGGTGCACGCATCCCCCAACACGCTCCGCGCACGGAGACCCACGCCCCCTCGCTGGCGCCCGCAGGGGCCCCGCCCCAGATTGCGCCCCGGATTCCACCCCACATCGATCGCACCGAACCCGGAGATGACCCCATGAGGCATCGCCTCCGCGCCCCCTTGTTTGCCACCGTGCGCGCGCCCTTCCTCGTGCTGGCCGCCACCGTCGTGGTGGCGCCCCTGGCCCTCCCGGCCGACGCCCTCGCGCAGCGGGCCCAGGCGCCCATCGAACCCGAGCGGGCCGCGGCGCTCTACGTGTCGAACGACCCCGCGCACCACTCGCTGGGCCGGAACTTCCAGCGCGACATCGAGCAGAAGGCGGTGACGGATTCGATCTACGAGGCGGTGACCGCGGGGGTCATGGACTACCGGAAGGTCGTCTACCGCTCGAGTGTCGGGGACATGGACATTCCCGCCTACCTCTTCCAGCCCCTCGAGACCCGGGGCGAGCGGGGGCATGCGGCGCTCATCTGGGTGCACGGTGGGGTGCACGGGAACTGGACCGCGAACTACTGGCCCTTCGTGCGCGAGGCGGTGGAGCGCGGGTACGTGGTCATCGCCCCCGAGTACCGCGGGAGCACCGGGTACGGGCAGGCGCATCATGACGCCATCGACTACGGCGGCTACGAGGTCGACGACACCGCCACCGCATACGACTGGATGGTCGAGCACCTCCCCCACGTGGACCCCGAGCGGGTCGCGATGATGGGATGGAGCCACGGCGGGTACATTTCGCTGCTGGCCGCATCGCGGGGGCCGCACCCGTTCCGGGCCGTGGTGGGGATCGTGCCGGTGTCGAACCTGATCTTCCGGCTCTCGTACAAGGGCCCGAACTACCAGCATCACTTCTCGACGCAGGAGCGGATCCGCGGGCTGCCCTTCGAGCGGCGCGAGATCTACGTGGAGCGGTCTCCGGTGTACCAGGTGGACCACCTCGACGTGCCGGTGCTCGTGCACCTGGCCACGAACGACGCCGACGTGGACTTCGTCGAGGCGGAAATGCTCGTGCATGCGCTCCAGGTCAAGAAGCCGCACCTGGCCGAGACGAAGATCTACGAGGACCCGCGGGGCGGGCACTCCTTCTCGCGCCTCGTGAACATGGAGACGCTCGAGCGCGACGACTCGCCCGAGCAGCGGGACTCCTGGAACCGGGTCTGGACCTTCCTCGAGTGGAACCTGAAGCCGTACATGGATGGGCAGGGGGTGGTCGTGAACTGAGGGATGCGAAGCGGGGTGGCGCGGGCCGGGCGGGGGCGGCTGGGGGCGGCGGTCGCGGGCCTTCTCCGGGCCCGACTTGCGGCGTCGATGCGGCACGCCCCATGCTGTTGGAATCCCATGCATGCAGGACCCCCGCTGAAACGCGGTCCCAGGGCACTCGCCCGGGGCCGATCGCAACGCCTGAACCGGGAGCCGGACCCATGAAGCGCACCCTTTTCCTCGCCCTCGGTGCCCTGCTCCTGGCCCCGGTCGCGCCCCAGGTGGCGCCCCCACTTGCGCCCGGTGCGGAGGCGGCGGCGCAGGTCATCGACGTGGCCCGGCAGCAGGCCGAAGAGGACCGGCAGATCATGGCCCGGTACCGCCCGGGCTACAGGTTCTGGGAGCACGTCTTCGACATTCCCGACGGGTACGTGGCCTACGGAAGCGCCATCGACGGGCGGCTGCTCGCGACCTTCCCGGCCCGGGGCGACTGGGTGCGCGAGGTGCGCTGGGCCGACGGGGCCACCGACCCGGACATCCGCTCGGCCTTCTTCGGGGTCTCGCTCGACGGCGCGCTGACGCCGAGGCGCGAGCGGGTGGCGGAGATCCTCGAGCGGGCCACGGGCGCGCCGGTCATGCACAATGCAACGCGAGGCACATTCGTCCGCCCGAACGCCCGGCGCTACGGAAGCTTCCTGGCGGAGTGGGGCGCGATCTACGAGCGCTTCGGGGTGCCGGCCGAGCTCGGCCTCGCGCAGGCCATGATCGAGTCGGGGTGGAACCCCACCGTGCGCTCCGAGGCGGGGGCGCTCGGCTTCTGCCAGTGGCTGAACCGCAACTGGAACCACATGAAGCGGCTGTCGCCCCACGAGATCGAGGGGCACAACCAGACCACGCAGGCCATGTACTGCGCGGCCTACCTGAGCATCCTGGCCACGAAGTACGGGAGCTTCATTCCGGCGCTGTCGGAGCACCACGCCGGGGGAACGAACGT
>JBJHBX010000199.1:0-5832 GCA_050485725.1 Gemmatimonadales bacterium
GGCGATGGTCTGAACGCCACGACCCCAGAGCCGCTCCTCGTAGGCGAGGGGACTCCGGGGTCGTGACTCCGGGTGCTCGGATCCCGGAGAAGCGTCCGGCCGGCAGGCGCGGTCGGACGGCCGCCGGGTCATGGCGTCAGTTGGCCCGCTTTTCCCGAATTCTCGCGGCCTTCCCGCGGAGGCCGCGCAGGTAGTAGAGCTTCGCACGGCGCACGCGCCCCTTGCGGACCACCTCGATTCCCTTGATGAAGGGGGAGTTGAACGGGAACACCCGCTCGACACCGATCCCGGAAGAGATCTTCCGGACCATGAAGGTCTCGCCCATGCCTCCGCCCCTGCGCGCGATGCAGACGCCTTCGAAGGCCTGGATCCGCTCCTTCTCGCCCTCCCGGACCCGGTACAGCACGCGCACCGTGTCGCCCGGGGCGAAATCGGGCAGGTCATCCCGCAGCTGTTCCTTGTCGAGTTCGCGAAGCAGATCGGTCATGGTGTTCTCCAGCATCCAGAGGTTCGTCCGCCCGGAGCGGACACAGACGCCCAAGATAACACGGAACAGGTCACCGGTGAAGGGACTGGCGCCACGGAATCCGGAGGTGGGCGGCGCGGGCCGGCCTCGACGACCGTTGGCGGGCTGTGGGCTGCCGGGACGGCGGTCAGTCCACCTCGCCAGCGAGGCGGGCGCGCTCCCACAGGTCCGGCCGGCGCTCCCGCGTCAGCCGCTCGGCCTCCTGCCGCCGGTAGGCCTCGATCCGCGCATGATCGCCGCTCCGGAGGACCTCGGGAACTGCGTGGCCGCGGTATTCGGCCGGTCGGGTCCACGACGGGGGGCTGAGGAGCGAACCCTCGTAGAAGGAGTCCGAAGCGGCCGAACCGTGATCCCCCATGGCCCCGGGGAGGAGGCGCACGACGGCATCCGTGACCGCGAGGGCCGCGATCTCCCCCCCGGACAGGACGAAGTCGCCGAGGGAGAGCTCCTCGGTGGCGAGGTGGTCGGCAACCCGCTGGTCGACGTCCTTGTAGTGCCCGCAGAGCAGCGTGAGCTCGGGCTCGATCGCGAAGCGGACCGCATCCGCGTGGGAGAAGACTCTTCCTCGCGGGCTCAGAAGCACGATGGGGCCCGCGGGTTCGAGCGCTTCGATGGCCTCGAAGAACGGCTCCGGCTTGAGAACCATTCCAGCGCCTCCGCCGTAGGGGATTCCGTCGGCAGTCCGGTGCCGGTCGTGGGTGAAGTCTCGCAGGTCCACGACCCGGTACTCGACGAGACCGGCCGAGGCTACCCGACCCGGGATGCTGATGGCCAGGGGCTCCCGAAAGAACTCGGGAAAGAGCGTCAGGATGTTGATCCGCATGGTGCTTCGCCCCCAGGATCAGCGTGGTCACCCCGGGCGGTGCGCCCGCCTCAGAGCTCGAGTAGCCCCTCGGGAGGCGTGACCAGCAGGGTGCCCTTCTCGAGGTCCCAGCTCCGTACGATCTCCCGTCGGAACGGAATGAGGATCGTGCCATCGCCCCGGGTCACCTCGAGGAGGTCGACCGGCTTCAGGTGATGCACTTCGAGGACCTCTCCCACGACCAGGCCCTCGGGCGTCATGACGCGCAGGCCGAGCAGCTGGTGGTAGAAGATCTCGTCCTCGTCCGCCGGATCTACCTCCGCGAAGGGACGAAGGAGGTAGCGGCCGTGGAACCGCTCCGCCGTGTTCCGGTCCTCGATTCCCTCGAGGGACACGAGGGCTCCTCGGCGATAGGGGCGCGCAGCGGTGATCTCGAGCGGCGCGAGCCCCTCGTCCGGGAGGTTCCCCGAGGCGTCGGCCACGTGGAGCACCACGCCGGGGACGAAGGTGCTGTCGGGACGGTCCGTCAGGGGCCAGACGAAGAGTTCCCCCTTCGTGCCGTGGGGCTTCGACACCTGCCCGACGACGACGAAGGGGGGATCCCCGGACGCCCTTTCCGAACTGCTCATTCGTGGGTCCTCGGTGACGTCGGGCAGGTGCCCGGGCGTCACGCGCGGAGGGCTCAGCCCTCCTTCGGCTCCTCGGTGGAGTCGGGCTCGGAGGGCTCGCCATCGGCGGCCTCCGGAGCGTCGGCAGCGCCTTCCGCATCGGCCTTGGCGGCAGCGGCGGCCTCGGCCTCGGCCTTCGCGGCAGCCTCGGCTTCGGCGTTGGCAGCGGCTTCAGCTTCTGCGGCGGCGGCAGCCTCGGCTTCGGCGGCGGCCGCCTTGGCCTCCTCTTCTGCCTTCCTGCGGGCGGCGGCCTGCGCGGCCTTCTGCTCCCGGACCACGGCCGCATCCAACTCACCCACCGCCACGGTGGCGTCTCCGCCCTTCCGCGCCTTGTCGACGAGCGACTTGACGGTGTCGGAGGGGGCGGCGCCCTGCCCGACCCAGTAGTCGACCCGATCGAGGTCGATCACGAGGCGTGCCGGGGTCTCGAGAGGCTTGTAGTAGCCGAGGCTCTCGACGAAGCGACCGTCCCGGGGGGAGGTGCTGTCGGCCACGACGATGCGGTAGTGCGGGGCCTTCTTCCGGCCCATGCGCCGGAGGCGAATCTTGACGGCCATCGATTGTATCCGTGCTCGGGTCTTTCCTGCTCGCCCCACCGCGCCGGGGAGATCCCGGCCGGGGGTGGCATGACGCGGATCAGCGGGGCATCAGGCCCTGCATGTTCCGCATCTGCTTCATCATCTTCTGCATGTCCTTGAACTGCTTCAGCAGCCGGTTCACCTCGGCCACCGAACGCCCGCTCCCACGGGCGATCCGTGCGCGGCGGGAGCCGTTCAGGATCTCCGGCCGCCTCCGCTCCTCCGGCGTCATCGACAGGATGATCGCCTCCACGTGCTTCATTCGCTTCGGGTCCATGTTCGCGGTGGGGAGCTTCTTCCCCAACCCCGGGATCAGCTTCACGAGCTGCTCCAGCGGACCCATCTTCTGGATCTGTCGCATGGCGACGAGGAAGTCTTCCAGCGTGAACTTCCCCTTCCCCATGACCTTCTTCTCGAGGACGGCGGCGTCCTCGTCCGCCATCGCGCGCTGGGCTCGCTCCACGAGACCGACCACGTCGCCCTGCTGGAGGATCCGGCCGGCCAGTCGCTGCGGGTCCGCCGCATCCAGGTCGTCGAGCCCCTCCCCCACACCCACGAACTTGATGGGCTTCCCCACCACGCTCCGGATCGACAGGGCGGCACCACCACGCGCATCGCCGTCCATCTTCGTCAGCACCACGCCCGTGATGCCCAGCGCCTCGTCGAAGCCGGAGGCGATGGTCACCGCCTCCTGCCCCGTCATGGCGTCCGCGACGAAGAGGATCTCGTCGGGCGAGACCGCCTCCTTCACCCGACGAAGCTCGTCCATGAGCGGCTCGTCGATCTGCAGCCGCCCGGCCGTGTCCACGATCAGGACCGACCGTTTCCTCGTCCGCGCCTCCTCCAGCGCTGCGCGCGCGGTGGCCACGGGGTCCCCACCCGGCTCCCCCGCGTGCACCGGCACCCCGACCTTCCCGGCCAGCGTCGAGAGCTGATCGATGGCGGCCGGGCGGACCAGGTCGCAGGCCGCGAGCATCGGCTCGCGCCCCTCGCGGAGGAGCTTGCGCGCCAGCTTCCCCGCGGTGGTCGTCTTTCCGGACCCCTGCAGCCCGACGACCAGGATCACGGTGGGAGGACTTCCCGCCCACGCGATCCCCGCGCGCTCCTCGCCAAGGAGCGCGGCCAGCTCGTCGTGAACGATCTTCACGATCTGCTGACCCGGCGACACCGATTTCAGCACGGCCTCGCCGAGCGCGCGCTCCTGGACCCGGTTCAGGAAGTCCCGGGTCACCCGGTAGTTCACGTCGGCCTCGAGGAGGATCCTGCGGATCTCCCTGAGCCCCTCGCGGACCATCGGTTCGGTGAGGACGCCGCGCTGCCGGAACCGTCCGAGGACGGAATCCAGCTTCTCGCTCAGCTCATCGAACATGCGTCAACCCGGACCCCTGGCACCGACCCTCGGGGAAGTTGCACCTCCCCCGAAGCTGGAGAAACTCACACGCCGGCGCGTACCTGCGGCACCGGCAAAGATCGGTAAGATAGGCAGAAGGCCCCGCGGCCTCAAGCCACGTGGATGATCTGGCTCCGTCGCGTTCCCACCGAGACCATGCGGATCGGGGCACCGGTCAGGGCCTCGACGCGATCCAGGTAGGCCCGGGCCCGGGGCGGCAGCTCGTCGAGCGACCTGGCGGCCCCGGTGGGCGACTCCCACCCCGGCATCCACTCGAGCACAGGCTCCACGGCGTCCAGCGACCAGGTGTCGGCCGGGAACTCCGGAACCACCGTGCCGTCGGGCATCCGGTAACCGGTGCAGAGCCCGATCCCGGGAAGGGTGTCCAGCACGTCGAGCTTCGTCACCGCGAGACCCGTCAGGCCGTTCACCCTCCCCGCGTGGCGGGCCAGCACGGCGTCGAACCATCCGCAGCGCCGCGGACGCCCGGTCGTGGCCCCGAACTCCCCACCGAGCTGGCGCATCCGTTCGTCCATTTCGGGGTCGAAGCCGGTGGGCAGGGGGCCGTTCCCGACACGCGTCGTGTAGGCCTTGACCACCCCGAGGACCGAATCGATCCGGGTGGGCCCCACGCCGATCCCCGTCGCCGCTCCTGCCGCCGTCGTGTTCGACGAGGTCACGAAGGGATAGGTGCCGTGGTCCAGGTCGAGCGCCGTTCCCTGCGCGCCCTCGAGAAGCACCCTTCCCCCGGAGGCCAGCGCCTCGTCCACCTCGAGGCCGGTGTCCACCGCGATCCCGAGGATCCGCTCGCGAAGCGCGGCACTCCGTTCCATGGCCTCGTCCAGCGCCCGCGCATCCTCACCGTCGAGGGGGAGCCCGACGGCCACGAGGCGCGCACGCGCCCGCTCGACCCCGCGCTCCATCAGCTCGGCGAAGCGCTCCGGGTTCGCGGCGTCGGCGACCCGGATCCCGCGCCGCCCCGCCTTGTCCTCGTAGGCGGGCCCGATCCCGCGGCCCGTGGTGCCGATCTTCTCGGCGGCACCGGCCTCGGCCGCCCGGTCCAGGACCCGATGGTAGGGAAGGAGCAGGTGCGCGCGGAGGCTGACGCCGACGCGCCCCTCGAGCTCGATCCCGCGCCGCGCGAGCGCGTCATGCTCCTCGAAGAACTGGAGCAGGTCCAGCACCACCCCGTTTCCGAGCAGGCAGCGCTTGCCGGCGTGCAGGATCCCCGAGGGAATCTGGTGCAGGATGAACTCCTCGTCGCCCACGTGCACCGTGTGGCCCGCGTTCGCGCCCCCCTGGTACCGCGCAACCACGTCGACCCCCTCGGCCAGCACGTCGACGATCTTCCCCTTCCCCTCGTCGCCCCACTGGCATCCCACCACCACGGTGCACCGCTCGGTCTCGCTCCGCATTTCCTCGAACCCCGGTCTCCTCGAATCGGCCGCCGCCGGCAGCCGGATTTCCGTGCAAAGAGAAAGCGCCCGACCCGCACGCTGGGGGTGGGCGCTTCTCCGCTGAATCCTTTGGTGGAAGCTACCGGCCCCCGGGGGGACCGTCAAGCAACATCGCGGTGATTCAGGCCGCGCCGGCGGTCACCCCGGACGCCTCCAGGAGCTCCCGGATGCGCGCGGTGACGCCGTCGTCCGCCGGCGCCAGCGGAGGCCGGGGGCTGCCGCCGCGCATCCCGAGAAGCTCCATGGCACGCTTCACGCCGGCCACGCCGAAGGCCCCGACGATCCCGTCGTGGAGCGGAGCGACCCGCTCCTGGAGTCGTCCGGCCGTGGCCCCGTCGCCGGTGAGGTGCGCCCGGACGATCCCTGCCGATTCCCCGGGGACGAGGTTCGCGACCCCGAGGATCCCGCCCA
>JBJHBX010000200.1:0-5822 GCA_050485725.1 Gemmatimonadales bacterium
GGGTGGCCGGGGCTTCAGCGCGCGCGTACACCAGGACCCCGTGCCGGGCCTCCAGCCCGGCGTGGAGGGCGGCGGGGTCACGCCCGGTGACCGCGGTCATTTCGGCGGCCAGGAGTGCGAGCAGGATGCCGTCCTTGTCGGTGGTCCATGGTCCCCCGTCCCGCCGCAGGAACGATGCACCGGCACTCTCCTCACCACCGAATCCCAGCGTCCCGCCCAGGAGGCCGTCGACGAACCACTTGAAGCCCACCGGGACCTCGACGAGGGGACGGCCCAGCTCGCCGGCGACCCGGTCCAGCATCGAGGTGGTCACGAGTGTCTTTCCTACTCCGGCCTCGAGGGGCCACGCCGGCCGATGGCGGAAGAGATGGTCCACGGCCGCCGCCAGGAAGTGGTTCGGGTTCATGAGCCCGCCTTCGCGGGTGACGATCCCGTGCCGATCGAAGTCGGGGTCGTTCCCGAAGGCCAGGTCGAACCGTTCCCTGAGGGCGATGAGACCCGACATGGCCCAGGGAGAGGAGCAGTCCATGCGCAGCGTCCCGTCGCCGTCCACCGGCACGAAGGCGAAGGTCGGGTCCACCCGCGGGTTCACGACCTCGATGGAGAGTCGCCAGTGCTCGGCGATGCGCTCCCAGTAGCCCACGCCGGCTCCGCCCATGGGATCGGCACCCAGCCGGAGGCCGGAGGCGGAAACCGCCTCGAGATCGAGGACGGCGCCCAGGTCCTCCACGTACCGGGTAGTGAAATCGTGCCGCTTCGTCGTGGACGCGGCCAGCGCCCGCGACCAGGTGATCCTCCGCACCCCGGCGAGATCCGCTGCGAGGAGCTCGTTCGCGCGTGCCTGGATCCACCGCGTCACCTCGGTGTCGGCGGGTCCCCCGGTGGGGGGATTGTACTTGAAGCCGCCGTCCTCGGGGGGATTGTGGGATGGGGTCAGGATGATGCCGTCGGCCTCGGCGCGTCCAGCCGCCCGGTTGTGGGCGAGGATCGCATGCGAGACGACCGGGGTCGGGGTGTAGCCGAGCGCCGCGTCGAGGCGGAGCTCGACGCCGTTCGCGGCCAGGACCTCGACGGTCGTCTCCCTCGCCGGCTCGGAGAGGGCGTGGGTGTCCATGCCCAGGAAGAGGGGCCCCCGGATCCCGGCCGACTCCCGGTGTTCCGCAACGGCCTGCGCGATGGCCGCCACGTGCCACTCGTTGAAGGTGCCCCGGAGCGAGGTGCCCCTGTGCCCCGAGGTGCCGAAGGCGACCCGTTCCGCGGCGCTCTCGGGGTCGGGCCGGCGCCGGTAGTAGGCGTCCCGGACCCGGGAGGGATCGATGAGGGATTCGGGGGGCGGAAGGCGCCCGGCCGAGGGATGTGCGCGCATGGGAGGGAACGTACGCGGGGCCCGGTGGGCGGGCCAGCCGCGCGCGATCCGGCCTTCCACGGGCGTCCATCCGGCTGCACCTTGCAACCCCGCGCCGCTTTGCACACGTTCCGGGCCGGTCGGAGCGGCCGGACGCGCCCGGGACGATCCGGACGGCCGGTTCCCATCCCTCCGCAGGGCCCGTAGCTCAGCTGGTCAGAGCAGGGGACTCATAATCCCACGGTCGCAGGTTCAAGTCCTGCCGGGCCCACATGCCGTGGCCCGCCGGCCCTCGACGCCGGCGGGCCGCTCGCGCGCCTTCCCGGAAAGCCGAATCCATGACCCCCTGGGTACTCCGCCTTCTCGTCGCCAACGTCGTCGTCTTCTTCCTGCAGGGGGCGATGTCGGCCCAGGTGTGGAACGCCCTCGTGCTCGTGCCGGCGCTCCTTCCGGTCCGGCCCTGGACGATCCTGACCTACCAGTTCCTGCACGGGGGCCTCTGGCACCTCGCCTTCAACATGCTGGCCCTCTTCTTCTTCGGGCCGAGGCTCGAGGCGCGGCTCGGCGGGGGGCGCTTCCTCGGCCTCTACCTGGTGAGCGGCATGGGCGGCGCCGCCCTCTCGCTGCTGACGCCCTACTCCGCGATCATCGGCGCCTCGGGCGCGGTCTTCGGCGTCCTCCTCGCCTTCGCCCGCTACTACCCCAGGGAGCGGATCTTCATCTGGGGGGTGCTCCCGGTGGAGTCCCGGGTCCTCGTGGTCTTCCTGGCCGCCTTCTCGCTCTGGGCGGGGTTCAGCGGGGCCCAGGCCGGTGTGGCCCACTTCGCCCACCTGGGCGGCTTCGTCGGGGGCTGGATCTTCCTGAGGCTGCAGGAGCGCTACTCCGCCGCGGAGCGCTTCCGGCGAAAGGTCGAGGCCGCCGCGGCACCGGCCCGCCCCGCGTCTTCCGACCTGCGCCGTTGGGCGGCGGTGGACGCGAGCCGCCTCCACCCGCTGAACCGGGAGGAGTTCGAGCGCATCCTGGCCAAGGCGCAGAGGGACGGGGTGGCCGCGCTCTCCTTCCAGGAGCGGGCCTTCATGGAGCGCGTCTCGGGCTGAGGCGGGACCGGGAAGGGAGACGACACCTCCGCCGGTCGAACCCTTCGAGGCTCGTTCAGTCGTCGCGCCCGGGCCGTTTCCGGAGCCCCTTGGTGGCGCTTCGCTTCCGTTTCTCCTCGAGCCGCCGCGCCTTTTCGCGCTTCGGGATCCGGGTCGGCAGCCGGGGTTTTCGCCGGCGCCGTCGCACCTCGAGTCGTTCGCGGAGGCGCTCGAGGGCGAGTCGCCGGTTCCGGTGCTGGCTCCGCTCGTCGCGTGCGATCACGACGATGCCGGTGGGGAGGTGCGTGAGGCGGACGCCGCTCTCGGTCGTGTTCTGGTGCTGTCCGCCCTTCCCCCCGGCCCGAAAGGTATCGACGCGGCATTCGGCGAGGAGCGCCGCGTCGGACTCGGTGGGGGTGCCTTCCGTGGGCCCGGGTTCCGGGCCCGCCTCGTCGGTCATCGCCTGCCCTCAGCCGGTCGGGGAGGGCGCGCGGCTCTCGGCCGGCCAGAGGGTGCCCAGGATCGACTGGAGCGAGCCCGCCTTTCCGGTCACCGCCGTCATCGTCATGCGGAGCGCGGGGGCGACGCCGCCGGCGCCGAGGATCCTGACCTCGCGTTCGCTCCGGTCCCGGGTGCCTGCGGCCAGCTCCTCGAAGGCACGGGCGATCCGGTCCTGCTCGGCGGGGTGGACCACGTTCCAGATACCCTGGCCGAGGAGGGCCCGGGGACTCGTTTCGAGGAGGCGCGCCGCGACCTCGTTCACCCACCGGATCTGGCCTTCGGGATCGGTGCGGAAGATCCCGAGCTCGCCCGAGGTGGCCAGCGTTCGGAAGCTCGCCGCGTCCTCGTCGCTCCGGTGCGCCGGCGAAGCGCCGGTGAGGTCCTCGACGGCGCCCTCGACGTACTCGGGCTCTCCTGCCGGGCCCCGGTGCACGCGGGCGCTGATCCGCAGGAGGAGTGGCCGGCCCCGACCCGAGAGCACCCGGGACTCGAAGCCGGTAATGGCGTCGGATGCACCGAGCGCGGAGAGGAAGCGGCCCCGGTCGTCGGCAGCGACGAAGTAGTTGCGGGCGAGGGTGTCCTGGAGATAGGCGCGGTCCGGCTGTTCGAGGATGCGGATCAGCGCGGGGTTGGCTTCCTGGTAGTCGCCTTCCATCGAGACCCTGAAGAGCCCCAGCGGAAGGTGGTCGAACATGTCCCGGTTCCGCTCCTCGCTTCGGCGGAGGGCCTCGAGCGCGCGATGCCGCTCGACCGCGTAGCGCAGCGAGCGCTCCAGCATTTCCGGGTCGAGCTTCCCCTTCTGGAGGTAGTCGGCGGCACCGGCCGCCATCGCCTCCAGGTCGACGGACCGGGAGCCCTTCCCGGTCAGCAGGATCACGGGGGTGTGGATGGCGCGCGCCCGGGCGCGCCGAAGGAGCTCGGTTCCGAATGCGTCTCCATCGAGGTGGTAGTCGAGGAGGCAGACGTCGTGGACGCCCTTCAGGAGCTCGTGGATTCCCTCGTCCACCGATGAGACCCAGGTGCACGTCACCGGGGCTCCGGGAAGGGAACCCAGGATGGCCCGGGTAAGGAGCGCCGAGTCCTCCTCGTCCTCGACGAGAAGCACCTTCAGCTCTGTCTGCGAGGGCATCGACGTCTCCGCGTGCCATGAGTTCGAAGGAACCGGCCCGGGCGGGCCGGCCCAACCCCTTGTGCGCGTCAAGGTACCGCGACGGCCACGGGTCCCGAAAGGCGTTCCGGATTGGACGCTGACCGGCGGCGGGGAACCCGGTGCGCCGAACTCCCCTCGATGATACCTTCCGGGGTCAGTTCACCGTTCCGGAAAGCCGGAACCCCAGCGCGGAGACCTGTCTGGACCCGATCCGGCAATGACGCAGAGAACGGAGTTCCTCGGCCCCGGGGCACGATTCCTGGTCGTGATGGCGAGCGCGGTGGTGGTCGTGGCCGGCCTGCGTGCGGCCGCACCCATCCTGCTCCCCTTCTCCCTCGCGCTCTTCATCGCCGTGCTCTCGCTGCCGATCCTGCTCTGGCTGCGGCGGCGGGGGGTGCCGCCGGCGATCTCGATCCTCCTCGCCGTTCTGGCGGACCTGGCGGTGATCGTGGTTCTCGTCTTCCTGGTGATGCAGTCCGTCGCTGACTTCCAGGACCGGGGGGGGATCTATGCCGCGCGGCTGCAGAACCTCTTCCGGGTCTGGATCGACACCCTGCAGGACCGCGGCATTCCAGCCGGCGAATACGTCTCCACCGAGCTCATCTCGGCGGCTGCGATCATGGACCTGGCCGGAACCACGATCACGCGGATCGCGGCGTTCCTTTCGAACACCTTCCTGGTGATCCTGATCCTCGTCTTCATCCTCGCGGAGGCCTCCGTCTTTCCGGCCAAGTTCCGGGCCGCGCTCGAGGCGGGCGACGGGGACGGCGACGTCGGACGCTTCGCGAAGATCGTGGACGAGGTGCTCGGGTACCTGGCGATCAAGACACTGGTCAGCCTGGCCACCGGGCTCACCATCGGCCTCTTCGCCTGGATGATGGGACTGGACTTCCCGGTCCTTCTAGGGCTGATCGGCTTCGCGCTCAACTACGTTCCCACCATCGGGTCGATCCTTGCGGCGGTGCCGGCACTCGTGCTGACCCTGATCCAGTTCGGCGGCTTCGCCCCGCTGGCCTTCGTTGCGCTCGGCTACCTCTGCATCAACATCGTCTTCGGGAACTTCCTCGAGCCGCACCTCCTGGGACGCCGACTGGGGCTCTCGACGCTGGTCGTGATCCTTTCCCTTCTGTTCTGGGCCTGGGTCTGGGGACCGGTGGGCGCCCTCCTTGCGGTGCCGCTGACCATGATCGTGAAGATCATGCTCGAGAACACGAAGGACCTGAGGTGGATCGCCCTCCTTCTCGACAAGGAGGCGCCCCCGCCCGGCGAGGAACGGCCCCCGGGACTCGAGATCACGGGCGGCCTCCAGTCCGGAAAGTCCGGCTGAGCCTTCCGCCGGCCCGCCGCCCTCGCCCACTTCGCCCTGCATCCCGCCCGCCTGCTCCCGACCCTGCCGACCGAGCGATGAACCCGACCCGCGACGCGTCACCCACGCCGCCCGTTCCCGCCCCGGGGCTTGAGGGCCTTCCGGACACCGCACGCCTCTGGCTCTTTGGCGCGAGCCGCCCACTGGAGCCTGCGGAAGAGGAAAGGCTGCTCGAGCGCGTCGACGCCTTCGTGCGGAAGTGGGCTGCGCACGGGCACCCCCTCGCCGCCGCCCGTGAGTGGCGGGAGGGCCGGTTCCTGCTCGTCGCCGTCGACGACCGGATCACCCCTCCGAGCGGGTGCTCGATCGACGCCCTGATCCGGACCCTGTCGACGCTCGAGACGGAGCTGGGAATCGAGCTCGTGGGGAACGCGCCGGTCTGGT
>JBJHBX010000201.1:0-5783 GCA_050485725.1 Gemmatimonadales bacterium
GGTTCGGCGCTTCGGCGGCGAGGACGGTTCCGGCCTCGGCTCCGTCGGTCACGAAGGTGGCGCCGTCGCAGCCGGACAGCGCCGCAGCAACGAGAAGGATCATGGCCGCCAGGGCGCCGCTGCGCGCCGGGGGTGTCCGGATCGGGCGTCTGCACACCCCTTCGGATTCGGGGAGTCGGGCCGCGGCTCGGGGCGCGGACCCTGGGTTCGAGCGTTCCATCGTGAGATGCTCCTGTCCTGGGATGAACCATGCTTCGAGAAGGTGACCGCCGGTTTGCGGTCGCCCCAGGATGGGGTGGGAGCGTCGACGCGCCCTCGCCCCGGTGTCGCCCCGTTCTCGCCTGCGAGCCCCTTCGGGTTCAGGGCGTCTCCGTCCCCGGCTCCGCCTCCGGTTCGAGCATCCACGCCGGCACGCTCAGGAGGTAGACGAAGATCTCCAGGTCATCGGTCAGACCGTGGCCGCCGGCGAGCGAGAAATCGAAGCTCAGTGCATCGAGGGGGCGAAACGGGAAGATCCGGTCCCGCCCCTCGCCCGAGAGCACGGCGAAGACCAGCGCACCCTCGACCGGACGGTCGGTCCGGAGGCGCATCTGGACCACCCCCTCGCCCCTCGAGGTCTCGCGAAGTTCCGAGACTCTCACGTGCACCGCCGGGGCGGGAGCGATCCGATGCTCCTCCGGGTCCACCACGTGGCGGCGCGTGCACCCGGGTTCGTTCAAGCAGACCTGGACCGGTCCCGCCGGTGGGTCACCCGGCGCGGGGAGCACCCCCAGCGCGTAGGGCGAGCGGAACCGATCCTCCTCGGGGCAGTTCAGTCCCGGGAAGGGATCGTCCCGTTCCGGTCGCACGTCGAGCAGGTTGACTCGGGCCGGGTGGGAACCGAGGCCGGGAAACGCGATCCATACCACTCGTCCACCCACCCCCGCCTGCGGCGCCGTGACCTGCCAGGTGTTCCGGTTCCTGCACATCGCCTCACCGGGGTCCAGCACCGCCACCTCGCCGAGGCGCGGGACCCGGTCGAGCGTGGCGCGCAGGGTGTCGGTGGACACCGCCTCTCCCGCCCGTACCTCCAGGGCGAGACGCAGGGCGCTTCCGCGCTGCGGCGGGCCGTCGAACATGCCGTCGGCACCCGCGCCGTCGTACGACACGGCACCCGGCGCAGGTCGCACGTCGCAGCGCGCAGGCTCGAGCGCGCCGTCGGGCCCGATCCATGCCACGCACCGGGCCTGCCACGCCGTCCATGCCCGGGCCTGGAAACCGGGCGGCCACGCGGGGAGCCGATCTCCGGCGGCCTCCAGGACCATGCGCCCGCGCCCCGTGTGGACCGCCCGACCCAGGCGGAGCCGGGGCGTGCCCGGGTCGAGTGCACAGCCGGCCGACTCCGGCGTCGCGACCGCCAGCACGAAGGGGGCACCGGGGTCCAGGGCGCGAGCCACGGCCTGCTGCACGCGACCGGAGGGCTCGTCCAGCACCAGGCACCGCCCGCGGCCGCCCATCGGGCCCACCGGAAAGAGCCCCGCCGCATCCAGGGCGCGCGTCACCGCATCCGCCACCGCGAGGTCCGTGTCGGGGGGGAGATCCACCGGATCGGGATCGGGGTGCCAGCTCCCGACCAGGGTGTCGGCCAGCTCTCCGGCAACCAGCCGCCATTGCAGCACCTCGGGAAAGGTCTCGGAACGTGGCTCGACCTGGACCACGAGTTCGAAGCCGTAGCGCGTCGGGGCGCCCTCCAGCATGCCCACGCCGGCCCGCATGGCATGAACCGCCCCGAGGGTGCTTTCGAGGAACTCGCGGTCACCGCTCAAGGCGCGGGGTCGGGTTCGCTCGGGATCGACGCGTCCATCGGGGCTCACGACAACGGTCAGCGTGACGCTCGCGGCCCGGGAGTACCGGGGCTCGGGCACGCCCTCTCCTACCTCGAGGTGGGTGGGGCGTGGGTCGAGGTTGCAGCGGTGAACGGTCGGGTCGCTCCCGACGGAAAGCGTGACCTGGGGCGGGCATGACTGGGCCGCGGCAGGGTCGGCGATGTTCCGTCCGACCGGGCGCTCCTCGGCGAACCCGGGACCGGTCGGGAGGAAGGCGAGGAGGAGCGCGAGGGCCACCGGTCCGCGTGCCCCGGCGCCTCGCATCCCCCACGCACTCCGTGGCGTTTCCGCCCCCACCCTAGCCCCCGCCCCTCCGCACCACCTCGCGGATCATCCCGTCGTGCTTGTTCAGCAGGAAGAGACGGTCGTCGGGGCCGGTGCCGAAGCGCAGGTCGGCGCGGGCGGCGGGCTCCCTCCCCTGCTGCCGGTTCTTCTGCTGGATGAGCTCGAGGAAGGTGTGCACCTGGCCCTGCCCACCTCCTGCGGACCCCATCGGTGCACGGAGGAGCACCCGCCGGATCCCCTCCGTTCCTCCCTGCGGAAGGTCGTCGGCGTCGAAGTGCAGGATCTCGCCCGAGGGAAAGTCGCCGAAGAGGACGCGGTTCTCGAGGCCGGGGAAGCGGTCGTGGCGGATCACGTGGATTCCGGTGGCGGCGACGCGTCCCCCCATGAGTGGGTCGTTCCGGCTGTACTCCACCACGGCGTAGCTCACGCCGGGATCGCTCCGTGGGTCATCGAGGCTTACCTCCGAGCGGTTCAGGAAGCGGAAACTCCCCTCCCATTCGTTCCACCCCAGGTTGCCACCCCGGGGCACGAGGCTCACCCACTCCACGATGTTCTGGCCGATCTCGGCAGCGAACATGTTGCCGTTCTCCGGATCCCAGCCGAAGCGTTGCGGGTTCCGCATGCCGTAGGCCCAGATTTCGTCCAGAGCGTCGGGGTCGCCCACGAAGGGATTGTCGGCGGGAATGCCGTAGCGGCCGTTCGCGCTGTTCGAGCCCAGCGGGTCGATGCGGAAGATCTTTCCGAACCCCTTCGCAAGGTCCTGGGCCAGGTTCAGCGGGTCGCCGCCGCTCCCGCCATCGGCCGAGGCCAGGTAGAGGAGGCCGTACTCGGCATCGCCTGGGGAGAGCCCCGGCCGGAAGGCGATGAGACCGGCGTTGTGGTTGCCGTAGGGCTGCTCGAAGCGGGCGAGCTCGCGGGGTGGACCGCCGTCGTAGGTGGCGGAGCGGGCGTCCACGGCACTCCACTCGTGAAGCACCGTGTGATGCGTGTTGCCCCCGCCCCCGGGGAGGAAGTCGGCCGGGGTCTCGTTGTCGGCGACGTCGGACCAGGTGTAGAACTTCCCGTAGCCGGGGGTGCCGCCCCGCCCGAAGTCGGGGTGGAAGGCCAGGCTCTGGAATCCGCGTTCCCGACCGCCGGCCTCGACCCCCACGCCCCACCCCGGCGCGTCGATGTCCACGTAGAGCGTGACGCGGGTGCCGTCGTAGCTTACGCTGTAGATGGGGCCCCACATGTCGTTCACGAAGAGGCGTTCGGTGCCGGGCTCGTCGAAAAGCACCATGACGCGGGCCGGGCCGTTCGCGTGATCGGGGATCGCGGCGAAGTCCACCACGTCCACAACCACGAGCCCTTCCTCGGCGCGGATCGGTTCGGCAAGGGGGTCGTCGGTGGTCTGCTGGCCTCCGAGCGCGAAGGGCCAGGATGACAGGGCGGCGGCCAGAGCGACGCCGATTGCGACGGGATGGGCAGAGGGGAGAGGCGCGGAAAGGTGGCGTGGTGGCCGGTGCGGAGCCGCGCGAGTCGTGCCCCGGGTGGGGTGTCGGTTCCTTCCCTGCATGGATCCATCCTCGCTGGCGGGTGGGCCGCGTCGGGCCCCGGTGGTCATGGGTACCCTCAACCTACGGGCGAACGACCCGGTTGCGGGAGGGTGGCCGGCCGGCCCCCCCCGTCACTCCCCGAGCGGCACCCCCACCCCCAGCCACCACCGCCGGTACGCGACCTCGCCGGGGACCGTCCAGGTGTCCATGATGCAGCACCCGAAGTCGACACCGGCGTCCGCGTAGCGGAGCTCGACCTGGAAGGCGCCGCCGAGGAACCCATGGTGCTCGAGGGCCGCGGTCCATCCACGCGAGGCGAGCCGACCTTCGCGCGCCTGGATCGGCGCCTCCTGGCGCCCGGTATCGACCCCTTCGCGCGAGATGTCGACCCACTGGTAGCCGTTGGTCGCCCCGAGCGATGCGCGGAATCCCCGGATTCGGGGGGTCAGGACCTCGAGCCGGGCCATGGCTGAACGCACGTCGTGCGCCCATTCCACCGGCTCGCCAAGGCAGTCCTCGAAGGCGGGCCAGTAGAAGGCGCAGGTGGTCCCGTCGCGGGTCGCCCGGCCCCGGTCGATGCCTGCCGTGAGCCCGAAGCGGACCAGCCCCCGCCACTCGGTCGCGAGCCAGGCGTGCAGGCCGGGCCCGCCGACCACGTCGCCCTGGGGCTCACCCAGGGTCGAGAGGGCGACGCCGAACACGGGCGCACCCGGACCCGCCTCCGCTCCCTGCTGGGCCGGGAGCCCGTTGGGAAGGAGCGCGGCTGCCACGAGGGCCGCGGCGAGGGCGGCCCTCGCCAGGCTCGGTCGGCTTCGCAGGAAGCTCGTCATGCTCCGTGAACGAACGATCGCGACCGAACGTGACAGCCCGCCCAGTGTGCGGCTCAACCCCCGCCCCGACCGATGTCCACCTCGATCTCCCGCCACTTCTGCTGCTGGAAGCGCCCGACGCTGAGAAGGCAGCGCGTCGCGTGCCCCAGCACGATGGCGAGCCAGATGTCGGCCGGCTGCAGCCCGCGCAGGGCCTGGATCACCGCGCACATCCCGACGGGCACCACGACCTGCGAGACGATGGAGATGTAGAGCGGGCTCTTCGTGTCGCCCGTGCCCTGGAGTCCCCCGGTGTAGGTCAGGGCAACGGTGATGAAGAACCCCGACACGGCCAGGTACCGCAGCAGCTGGGTGCTCAGCGCGACCACCGCGGGGTCGTCCATGCCGAACACCCCCAGCAGGGGGCCCGGCGCGAGAAGGAAGGCCGCACCGACGAGCGCCGCGCCCGCCACCCCGATCCCCGCCGCGACCCGCACGCCTTCCACCGAGCGGTCGGGCCGGCCGGCCCCGAGGTTCTGACCGGCCATGGCCGCGGCCGCCCCCATCAGCCCCACCGAGGTCCAGGTCACGAGCGAGAAGAGCTGGGTGTAGGTAACCGTGTATGCCGCCTGCGCTTCCGCACTCAGCTCGAGCGATCCCACGAAGCGAAGCAGGAGCACCCCGCCCACGTTCATCGCCACCCCCTGGATTCCCGCCGGAAGCCCGAAGCGGAAGAGCTCCCGGATGATCCCCGGGTCCGGCCGCCAGGACATGGCGCGGTCGAAGGCGATGACATACTTCCCCGTGAAGAAGAGCGCCATCGTGAAGATGCTGACGAGGGCGCCCGCGATGACCGTCCCCAGCGCGGCCCCGGTGGTGCCGAAGGCCGGAATCGGGCCGAGCCCCCGGATCAGGATCACGTTCAGCACCACGTTCAGCAACGTGTACCAGATCCCGATGCGCATCGGGGTCCGGGCATCGCCCGCAGCCCGGAATGCCCCGCTCAGCATGAAGAAGAGCATCATGCCGAAGCTGAACACGAACATGATGCGGAGATACGGAAGCGCCTCGAGCTGCACCTCGGGGGTCGCGTTCACGAGCCCCAGCAGCGAGGGGCTAAGCAGGTAGCCGAGCGGCGCCATGATCCCGACCGAAAGCACGCTCGCCGTCAGGAACGACTGGTAGACGGTGCGGTTCACCTTGTCGGGATCGTTCGCGCCCGCGAAGCGCGCCACGAGCACGCCCATCCCCGTGAAGATCGAGGTGATGAAGACCACGACGACCAGGAA
>JBJHBX010000202.1:0-5765 GCA_050485725.1 Gemmatimonadales bacterium
TCCGACTTCCCGGACCGCCTTCTGGAGCGGGTGGAGGCGGCCGGGGCGGGAGGGTGAGGCGGCGGTCCCCTGCGGTGGGAGCGACCCGATCAGGATCCCCCTCTCGACGCCTCGCGGACCCTCGAGCTCAGGATCCTTGCCGGAATCCGGCAAGGATTCGTGGTTCGATCGGGAAACGCGCCACGAGCCGTGAATCCTTCCCGATGGCCGGTAAGGATGCGGACTTCGAGCCTTCCGGCCCCCTCGAGGGTTGAATGTTTCTCGCTTCCGGGGACCGCACCCCCGGTCTTCCCGTCCCCGCGTTCGACCCGTCCGGACGTGGGCGGGTCGCACGACCCCGGACCCCGCTGGCCGGAGTCCCTCGGAGCGACGTCGGTCAGCGCGCCGTGAGGAGCACGAAGTCCCCGCGCCCGACGTGTGTCTCGGGGTCGAAGGGAGCCCCCTCCGCCACCGGATACGCGACCACGATCAGCACGCGGGCCTCCGGCAGGTAGCGCTCCAGGTGTTCCGGGATCCCGGTCCGCTCCTGGACGTGAAAGGCGCCGGCCACGTGGACGACCCGCGCGTCCGGGTGCTCCCCGGCCGCCTCGGCGATCCGCCACGCCATCCCCGCATCCCAGAGGTTCTGGGCCATCAGCACCGGGTCTTCGCGAGGCGGCGCTCCGGCGGCGCCGTCGACCGGTGCGCCATGAGCCGGTGCGCCATGAGCCGGTGCGCCGTGAGCCGGTGCGCCATGCCCGGCTGCACCACCCATCAGGGCGTTCCACTGGGCCCGGTAGCGTTCCGAGGGCCTTGCCACCGGAAGGGGGGGAAGGGTGGCGAGCGCCGCCTCCGACAGCGCGTCGAGCCCCGCCTCGCCGAGGCGGGCCACCCGGTTCACGTAGCGCCGGGGAGGGTTCGCTGCGACCACGGGAAAGTCACACCCGCGAGCGACCTCCAGGTAGGGCTCGTAGTCCCTGTCGTGGTTGTCCCACGGGCGGGCGGCGCGACGGAAGTGATCCGCCGTGATGAGCCCGGCCTGGTACTCGTCCACGACGAGCTGGACGTCGGTCTCGAGCATCTCGAGCGAGACCACGTGCGGCACGCAGGCTCCGTCCTCGCCCAGGGCCGCGCCGCCGGCGAGAGCGCGGATCAGCGCATGGCGCGCACGATGCCCCTGTACGTCGTCGTGGATCTCGCCCAGGAGCAGGACCCGCGCGGCGCTCGCCTCGGCGAGGAGGTCCTCCCAACTCGCCGGGGACCCATCGCCCCGAAAGATCCGGATCCCTGCGGGAGGCGCCGCCGGGTCCGCCGCCACCTCCGCCCCGGCCGCTCCACCCACGCCTGCAGGGGCCTGCGCCGCCGGGTCGATCCCCGCGTGCCCGCCGGCGGGCCCCGAGGTCGCGCATCCGGCTGCGAGGAGTCCCAGCACCGCCAGGGGAATCGGCCCCGCAGCACGCATCTCAGACGTCCAGGTTCTTCACGTAGCGCGCGTTCTTCTCGATGAACTCCCGGCGCGGCTCGACCTCGTCGCCCATCAGGCGGCTGAAGATCGAGTCCGCCTCGGCGGCGCTGTCCATGGTCACCTGGAGCAGGGTGCGGGTCTGCGGATCCATCGTGGTCTGCCAGAGCTGGTCCGGGTTCATCTCGCCCAGCCCCTTGTAGCGCTGGATGTTCAGCCCCTTCGCATCTTCGCCCTTGCCGTTCGTCAGGCGCTTCACGACCTCCTCGCGCTGGTCCTCGGAGTAGGCGTAGATCGCCTCCTTCCCCTTTGCGACGCGGTAGAGCGGAGGCTGCGCGATGTAGATGTACCCCGCCTCGATCAGCTCCCGCATCTGGCGGAAGAAGAAGGTCAGGAGGAGCGTGCGGATGTGGGCGCCGTCCACGTCGGCGTCGGTCATGATGATGATCTTGTGGTAGCGTGCCTTCCCCAGGTCGAAGTCGTCCCGGATCCCCGCGCCCAGGGCGGTGATCATCGCCCGGATCTCCTCGTTCGACAGGATCTTGTCGATCCGGGCCCGCTCCACGTTCAGGATCTTCCCCTTGATCGGGAGAATGGCCTGGAAGGAGCGGTCACGCCCCTGCTTCGCCGACCCGCCGGCGGAGTCACCCTCGACGATGTAGATCTCGGTCATCGAGGGGTCCGAAAGCGAACAGTCCGCCAGCTTGCCCGGGAGCACGCCGCCTTCGAGGGCGTTCTTCTTCCGCGCCAGGTCCCGGGCCTTCCGGGCCGCCTCGCGCGCGCGCGCCGCCTGCAGTGACTTCTCGATGATCCCCTTTGCCGCCTTCGGGTTCTCCTCGAGCCAGGTGGCCAGGTGCTCGTTCACCGCGGCTTCCACCGCGCCCCGGACCTCGGAGTTTCCGAGCTTCGTCTTGGTCTGCCCCTCGAACTGGGGCTCCATGACCCGCACCGAGAGGACGCAGGTCAGCCCCTCGCGGACGTCATCGCCCGAGAGCGACTCGTCGGCCTTCTTGAAGATCCCGTTCTTCCGCGCGTAGTCGTTGATCGTGCGCGTCAGCGCGGCCTTGAGCCCCGTGAGATGTGACCCGCCCTCGTGCGTGTTGATGTTGTTGACGAAGGTGTGGGTGTTCTCGGAGAAGCCGTTGTCGTACTGGAGCGCCAGCTCGATCTCGGCCTCGGGCTTGTCGGCCTGGAAGTAGACGACGTTCTCGTGCACCGGCTGCCGGGTCCCGCGCAGGTACACGACGAACTCGGCCAGTCCTCCCTCGTACTGGAAGGTCTCGTCGAGGACGGGGGCGACCCGCTCGTCGCGCAGGGAGATCCGGAGGCCCCGGTTCAGGAACGCCATCTCGCGCAGGCGCGACGTGAGCGTCTCGAGGCTGAAGACGGTCTCGGTGAAGATCTCGGCATCGGGCTTGAAGTGGATCCGCGTACCGGTGTCCTTCGCCGGACCCGTGTCCTCGAGCTCCTTCTGCTTGATCCCTCGCTGGAAACGCTGGTGCCAGGTGCGTCCGTTGCGGCGCACCTCGACCTCGAGCCACTCGGAGAGAGCGTTCACCACCGAGACGCCGACGCCGTGAAGCCCGCCGGAAACCTTGTAGTTCTGCTTGTCGAACTTTCCGCCCGCGTGCAGCACCGTCAGCGCGAGCTCCACTCCCGGGAGCTTCTCGGTGGGGTGAATGTCCACGGGGATTCCGCGCCCGTCGTCCACCACCGTGATCGAGTTGTCGGCGTGGATCGTCACCTGGATCTCGGTGCAGTGCCCCGCCATCGCCTCGTCCACCGAGTTGTCCACGACCTCGTAGACCAGGTGGTGCAGCCCCCGGGCGGAGGTGGACCCGATGTACATGCCGGGGCGCTTGCGCACCGCCTCCAGCCCCTTCAGGACCTGGATCTGTCCGGCACCGTACTCGTTCGACTGGGGGGTCTTTTCCGCTTCGGCCATCGATCACTCGCTGGGGGTTCCCAGAGGCCCCGCACGCGCACCGCGAACCCGCGGGCGGCGGGGACTCCACAGATGTTGAAATTTAGCGGCAAACGAGGCCGGAAGCCATTCCCGGGCCGCGTGTCGACCGGGTGTCCCCGCGGCCCCCTCAGTCCGCGGACGGATCCTCCGTCGGCGCGTCGAAGAGCCCCTCCTCCGCGAGCTGGAACACGATCCGCTCCACGCGGCCCCGCCCGGCCCCGGCATTGAGCTGCCTGAGCAGGTCGGCCCGCATGAAATTCAGCTCGTTCATCCAGGCGCTGGATCGGACCGCGACGAAGAGCACCCCCCCCGCCTGGGCCCGCGCCCGCGTCACCTGTGCGATCCCCTCGCCCACGACCTCGGCCCACCGGTCCACGGCCTCCTGCCGGGCGAGCTCCTCGTCGATTCCCAGCTTCCGCAGGAGGCGCCCCAGGACCTCGTCGACCTTTCCCATGCCCCGTTCGCTCATGCGCCCTCCGTCCGGATCCGCCCCCGGTCGATGTGCCAGCGCGGCAGCCGGTCGTGGCGCAGCCGGACGTCGGCGTCCTTCGGCGCGGTCAGCACCACCTGTCCCGCCGCGGTCCGGTCCAGGAGACCGAGGACCCGCTCCGACCGCTCGGCGTCGAGTTCGGCGAAGACATCGTCGAGAAGGAGGAGCGCCGGGCGGCCGCGTCGACGATGCACCGTCTCGGCTTCGAGGATGCGGAGCGCGAGGGCTGCCGTGCGCTTCTGGCCCCCGGAGCCGTACTCCCGCAGGTCGCGGACGCCCTGCGGCGTCCCCTCCGATCCGCCCGGCTCCGTCCGCAGTTCCAGGTCATCGCGGTGGGGCCCGACGAGGGTCGTGCCCCGCCGCCGCTCGTGTCCGGCGCTGCGGCGGAGGGCGTCGGCGAGGGCGTCCGTCCAGCGATCGGTCGCCGACGCCGTGTCGCCGGGCGCCCCCGTGTCGAGTTCCCCTGCCTCCCCGGGGGCGTCCTGCGCCGCACCCTCTGCAGCGTCATCCGCGTCCGGGCCGGCACCGGCGGCCAGGGCAGGCCGGTACGCGATGGACGCCCGCTCCCCTCCGGAGACCTCGGCCACCACCGCCTCGAAGGTCCCGGCACCCGCCCGGACCCAGGCGGAGCGGGCCGCCATCACCGTGCCGCCGGCGCCCGCGAGGAGCGCGTCCCACGCCTCGACCGAGGGACGTGGCGCCCGGTCACGGAGCGCGGCATTCCGCTGGTTCAGCACCTGGCGGTAGCGCTGGAGCGCGGCCAGGTAGCCGGGAACGTTCACCGAGAGGACGATGTCGAGGAAGCGGCGCCTTCCCTGCGGCCCGTCGGCGACGAGGCCCACGTCGTCCGGGGTGAAGAGGACCGAGCCGACGCATCCCAGGGCATCACCGATGCGTGGGGGGGGATCGCCGTCCAGCGTCACGCGCTTCACGACCCCCTGGCGCTGCAGGGCGGCGGCGACACGGGAGGGCTCCCCTTCGCGGACACCGGCCAGCTCCCCCTCGATCCGGAAGAAGGGCTCGCCGAACCGGATCAGCCTCGTGTCCCGCGCGCCCCGGAAAGACCGGAAGAGCTCGAGGTAATGGAGCGCTTCGAGGAAGTTCGACTTCCCCTGGGCGTTCGCGCCGACGAGGGCGACGCCCTCGTCCGGGATCTCGAGTTCCGCGTCAGCCAAATTCCGGAACCCCCGGAGCCGAAGGCGCCGGACCCCGGACGGGAGACTCACGCGCCCCGGAAGTCGGGCTTCCGCTTCTCGAGGAAGGCCGTCATTCCCTCGCGCATGTCGGCGGAAGAGGCCAGGAGCCCGAAGAGCGCCGCCTCGTGGCCAAGTGCTTCGTCGAGACCCGTGTCCTGGGCCAGGTAGATCGCCTCGAGCGCCTTCGCCAGCGCGAGCGGGCCCTTGGAGGCCATGACCCCCGCAAGTTCCCGGGCCTTCGCCATCAGCTCGCCGGGCTCGACCACGTGGGTCACGAGCCCGACCCGGAGGGCCTCGTCGGCCTTGACCTGGGCACCGGTCAGCGTGAGCTCCACGGCACGTCCGAGCCCCACGACCCGGGCCAGGCGAACCGTGCCCCCGTACCCGGGCAGGATCCCGAGCCCCACCTCGGGGAGGCCGAAGCGGGCGTTCGCCGAGGCCACCCGGACGTGGCAGGCCAGCGCGAGCTCGCATCCGCCCCCGAGGGCGAAGCCGTTCACGGCGGCGATGACCGGTCGGGAGAAGCGTTCGATCCGGCGGAAGACCGCCTGCCCGTGGCGACTGATCTCCTGTCCGGCGAGGGGCGTCATCTCGGCCAGCGCCCCGATGTCCGCGCCGGCCACGAAGGCCTTCTCTCCCGCACCGGTCACGATCACGACGGACACGTCGCTT
>JBJHBX010000203.1:0-5727 GCA_050485725.1 Gemmatimonadales bacterium
GTGCAGACCCCTACCCTCGGGTTCGTGGTCGAGCGGGAGCTCGAGCGCGAGGCCCACGTCCCCATTCCCTATTTCGAAGCCCGCGCCCTTGCCTCGGGCATCGGCCTTGCCGTGCGCTTCCACGAGCCCGACGACCCCGACGCGTGGCGGGACGAGGCGGGAAAGGCCGACCCGCAGCGCACCTTCGATGGCGACCTGGCGCGTGGCGCGGTCGAGGCGCTCGAGGCAGCGGGAAGCGTCACGATCACCGGGGTCCGTGCCTCCAGCCGGACGACGAAGCCCCGCCCACCCTTCACCACCGACGCGCTCCTCCAGGCCGCCGGCTCCCGCTTCGGCTGGAGCCCCCGGAAGACCTCGGCCCTTGCCTCGATGCTTTACGACGAGGGGCACATCACCTACATCCGGACCGATTCGACGCGCCTTGCCGCCTCGGCGGTGGAGAAGGCCCGGGGGGTCGTGCGTGATTCGTTCGGGGATGCGTACCTGGGCGCCGGTGCGGCCGCGCCGGTTTCCGCGGGCCCCACCCAGGACGCTCACGAGGCGATCCGGCCGACCCGCCTCGAGCTCGACGAGGTGGCGGTCGACGACGCGGATGCCCGCAGGCTCTACCGGCTGGTCCGGGCGCAGGCCCTGGCGAGCCAGATGGCGCCCGCCACCTCCGCGGTGCGGAGCCTCGAGGCCCGCTGCGACGGGCTCGAACGGCCGCTCACGGGAAGCGTGAGCTGGGAGACCTTCGCCGGCTGGAGGGCGGCCTGGGCGGAGTTCGATGGCGAGCGGCCCTCCGCCCCGCCCGACGCCCTTCTGGAGGAGGGCGCCCGCTGGGAACTCGATCCGGCCACCGACGAGGCCCCGAACCCGCTTCTCGTCGAAGACGAGACCCGCCCCCCGGGGCGCTACCGCCCGCACACGCTGATCCGGGCCATGAAGGACGCCGGGATCGGGCGCCCGTCGACCTATGCCCGCACCGTCGAGAAGCTCGAGGAGCGGGGGTACGTCGAGCTGGAAGACGGCGCCCTCGTGCCCACCGAACGGGGCCGCGTGATCTGGCTCGACGCCGCACCGCTCTACGTCGGCAGAACGGGCGACGCCGGTGGCGGGGGCGGGGGCGGGGGCGGGGGCGACGGCCTCCGCGACACGGCCGACCGCCGCCGCGACGCGCCTGACAGCTCCGCCGAGATCGAGCTCTTCAGCCCGGAGTTCACGGCCCGATTGGAGGAGGGGCTGGACCGGATCGCCGCGGGCCAGGTCCCGGCCCCTGCCACCTGGGAGCGCTGGCGCGACCTCGTGCGCGACCTCCACGAGGCCGCCCGGGAGCGCCGGAACGCGGGCTCCCTCACCCTCCGGACCCGGCGGCGCATGGAGCGCCTCCTGCAGAATGCTTCCGAAGAGCTCCTGGCGCAGGAGATCCCCGAGGGCACCGACCCGGCCACGCTCTCGGAAGGGGAGGCGCGGGAGCTGGCGAACCGGCTCCAGGCCGCGGGGGTGCAGCCGGCTCCGACCCCGGAGCAGCTCGGCTACATCCGGAGCCTGGCCGAGGACCTGGCCATGAACGAAGCCGAGGCCGCCGCCCTCGGAGGCGCCGCCTCGTTCGAAGCGATCGGAACGAGCGCCCAGGCGAGCCAGCTCATCGAGGAACTCCGCCGGCTCCACGACGAGCGCCGTCCCCCGAGCGCCCGGCAGCGCCGCTTCATCGAGGACCTGGCGAAGCAGGCCGGGCTCGCCGAGGCCGACGCGGCCGCCCTGGTCGATGCCGCCTCGTTCGACGACCTGACCGGGGGCGCCGAGGGAACGGCGAGCGCCCTGATCGAGGTGCTGAAGGCGCGGGTCGAGCCCTCCGGAGGGTGAAGAACCCCGCACACGGACCCCCCTCCCGCCGCGAAGGCACGCGGAGTCTCACGACAGGAGACGAACCGTGCCATCGTCCTTGAAGGTCTCCCGCGTCGGCACCGTACGTCTCAGGTAGCGAGACGGAGCGTGCCTTCGTCCCGCGACCCCTTCCGCGTGGCAGCCCAGACGCGTGGCAGCCCAGACACGTGGCAGCCGGACGCGTGGCAACCCCGACGCGCGCCACCCACGCCCACCCCCCGACCCGAGTCCCCGTCCATGTCCCGACAGATCCGCATCCTCGAGGAACCGGGCATCCTCCGGGGCCCGGCCGCGCGGTACAGCGCCCTCATCCCGGCCATGGTGTTCTTCTTCAGCATCGTCGGCATCCCGCTGGCGCCCTTCGCGTACCTCGTGGCCAGGTGGCACCAGAACCGGGCCTACGCCCGCCTCCACGTGATCCTGACCCGGCGCGACCTGGTCGTGCGAAGCGGGGTCTGGAACCGGCAGGAGAAATCCATCCCCCTCGAGAAGATCACCGACGTGGCGCTCCTCGAGGGCCCGCTGATGCGCATCTACGGGGTGAAGGGGCTCCGCGTCGAGACAGCGGGCCAGGTATCGGCGGGCTTCGGACTCGTGAACCTGGTGGGGATCGAGCACCCCGAGGCCTTCCGCGACGCGATCCTGGACCAGCGGGACCGGATCTCCGATGGAGATGCGGGGCGCCCTGGCTCCCACGCCCACGCCCCCGCGCCCGGGGCTCCAGCGGCGCCCCTCGGGTCCCCGACGGTGCAGGCGGATCCCGCCGCGACCGGCCTCGGAAGCGCTGGAGCGGCCGCCGACCCGGAGGTGCTCGCCCTCCTTCGCGAGATCCGCGACGAGCTCCGCAACCTCAACGAGCGAGACAGGTCGTAGCGCGGCCGCCCCCGGGCCCGCCCCGGGAGCTTGCAAGTTCCTTGCGGCCGGGCGGCCCGCGGTCCTACCTTCGCGCACCGCACTGCCGCGGTCGACCGTCCCCGACGGTGATCCATGCCCCGCCCCCCCCTCCCACCGGGGCACACCGGCAGCCCGGCCACGCCGAACCGGAAGGCCGCCATGGCTCGCTCCGTTCCACCCGCCGCGCCGGTGATTCCGGCACTCCTCGTGCTTGTCGCCGCTCCCTTCGGCACGCTCCTCGCACAGGCTCCGCATCCCCTGGACCCCCTCAGCTTCCAGGAGCACTGGACCGTCCTCGAGGTGCTTCGCGAGGCCGGTCGCTATGACAACGATACCGGCGTGGCGCTCGTGCTCCTCGAGGAGCCACCGAAGGCGGCCGTGCTCGGGTGGTCCCCGGGCGACCCCGTGGAGCGGTCGGCTCTCGTCGTGCTTCGGCAGGGCACGGAGTCGTACGAGGCGCTGATCGACCTCGTCGAGCGCCGGATCCGGTCGTGGACGCGGATCGAGGGAGGACAGTCACCATGGCTCATGCGGGAATTCGGGTCGATGGGGCGGGTTCTCAAGGAGCACCCGGAGTTCATCGCGGCGATGGAGGCGCGCGGGATCACCGACCTGACCTTCATCGACTGCGGCGTCGGCCCCCCGGGGCGCTTCGGCCTCGAGGTCGAGGAGGGGCGCCGCCTCGGACACATGTCCTGCACCGACGCCCGCGGCGTCCGGAACCGGTGGACCCGGGGAATCGAGGGGCTCGTGGCCATCGTCGACATGGACGAGCGCGAGGTGCTCGAGATCATCGACGAGGGCCCCATCCCCGTCCCCGCGACGGTGGCCGACTTCGATCTGTCGAGCGTCGGGCCCCTCCGCACGAATGCCACGCCGCTCTCCCTCCACCAGCCCATGGGACCGGCGTTCGAGATCGACGGGCACCAGGTGGCGTGGGATCGCTGGCGCTTCCACGTGCGCCCCGATCACCGCGTCGGCATGGTGATCTCGCAGGTACGGTTCGAACACGAGGGGGAAGCCCGCTCGGTTCTCTACCAGGGCCACATGTCGGAGATCTTCGTTCCCTACATGGACCCGTCGGCGGGCTGGTACGCGCGAAACTTCCTCGACATCGGCGAATACACGGCAGGCGGGCTTCCCAAGCCCCTGGTGGCCGGTATCGACTGCCCCGAGACCGCCGCCTGGATGGACATGATCGTGGCCGGCGACAACGGGCGTCCCTTCACCGTTCCCGGGGTGCTCTGCCTCTTCGAGCGGTACGCGGGCGACCCGCTCTGGCGACACGGCGGAGAGGATCACGAGGGTCGCGCCGAGCGGAGCCTGGTGGTCCGGATCGCGGCGGTCCTTGGCAACTACGACTACATCGTGGACTGGGTCTTCCGGCAGGACGGGGCCATCAAGGTCGAGGTCGGGGCCACCGGTATCGTCGAAGCGAAGCCCGTGCTCCCGACCCACGCCGGCGTCGTCGCGAACGGGAACGGAGACCCGGACCGGTCCGATGCCTGGGGCCGCTTCGTGGACCAGCACATCGTGGCGGTGAACCACGACCATTACTTCAGCTTCCGCCTCGACATGGCGGTGGACGGCGAACGGAATTCCTTCCAGCTCGATCGCCTGGAGACGGTCCGCCTTCCCGATGAGCATCCGCGCCGAAGCCTGTGGGCCGTGAACTCGTCGATCCTGCATCGCGAGGCCGAGGCGAAGCTGGACATGGACATGCACCGCCCGGCACAGTGGCGCGTGATCAACCCGTCGAGAACGAACGCCCAGGGGTACCCGGTGAGCTACCAGCTCGTCCCTGGAATGAACGTGCACACTCTCCTCTCCACCGACGACTACCCGCGGCGGCGGGCGGGCTTCATCGACCACCACCTCTGGGTCACCCCGTTCCACCCCGAGGAGCGCTACGCTGCGGGGGCCTATCCGACGCTGAGCGAGCCGGACCAGGGGCTTCCGGCCTGGACCGCGGCAAACCGCTCCATCGAGGCGACGGACCTCGTGCTCTGGTACACCTTCGGGATGCACCACGTACCGCGCGCCGAGGACTGGCCGGTGATGCCGACCCTCTGGCACGGCTTCGAACTCCGCCCCTTCGACTTCTTCGACCGGAACCCGTCGATGGATGCACCGCGGACGACGCGGTAGCGGAACGCGGACCCGGACCGTGGTGGAGCGCAGGCTGTCACCGGGCGACCGGCTCATGACATGAAGGGGTGAAGCCACCGCCCCCAACGCAGGGAGCCCCCCGGATCCGACGGGGTAGCCCCGGGGGCCTCGACCCCTGGAGCTCCGCCATGTTCGCATCCCCGGCTACCGCCCACGCCGTGCTCGGCACCGACCCCGCGCCCTGGGCCGGCGCATCCCTCGTCTCGGTGGACGGCCGCCACCGCTACCCGCTGGAGCGTGCGCACCTGGAGGCACGCGCCGAGGGGGGCATGGCCTTCACCACCCTTCGGCAGCACTTCCGGAATCCACACGCCGAGCCTCTCGAGGTGGTCTACGCCCTTCCGCTTCCCGCGGACGGGGCTGTGCTCGGTTACCGGGTGACGGTCGGAGACCGCCGCATCGTCGGCGAGATCCGCACCCGCGAGGCGGCCCGAAAGGCCTACCGCGAGGCGCTCTACGAGGGGAGGACCACCGGCCTTCTCGAGCAGGAGCGCGCCGACACCTTCCGCCAGCAGCTCGGAAACATCCCCCCGGAGACCCCGGTCGAGGTCGAGATCGACGTGCTCCATCCGCTGGCCTTCCGCCCCACGAGCCCGGCCGCACCCGGCGTGCCGGCCGAGTGGTCCTACCGCTTTCCGACGACGGTGGGTGTTCGCTACATGGGCGAGGAGGGGCGCGTTCCCGATGCCGGGCGCATCGACCCGGACCGCGCCGATCCGGACCGCGGCGGCACCCCGGCGCGCCTGACGCTCGCGCTGGTGGTCGGGGGGCCGGTCGGGCGGGGCGAACCGCGGTCGC
>JBJHBX010000204.1:0-5714 GCA_050485725.1 Gemmatimonadales bacterium
GCGGTGCCGGCGTGCTCTCGGCCGACGAGGTGGAGGCGCTGCTGGCCGGGCTCGACGCGGTGGAAGCCCGCCTCTCGAGCGATTTTCCGGGGGATGCGCCCGACGAGGACATCCACTCGCTGGTGGAGCGTCTCCTGCGCGAGACCGCCGGGCCGGTGGCCGGGAAGCTCCACACCGGCCGCTCGCGCAACGACCAGGTGGCCACGGACTTCAGGCTCTGGGGCATGGCCACCGCCCGGGCCCTTTCCGACCGGCTGGCCGAGGTGGTCCTGGGGCTCGCCGAGCTGGCCGAGCGGGGGACCGACGTGATCCTTCCCGGCTACACGCACCTGCAGCAGGGACAGCCGGTCCGCGGCGGCCACTGGGCCCTTTCGCACGCGTGGCCCCTGCTCCGGGACCGCGACCGGCTCCTGCACGCCGCCGAGTCGGCCTCGGTTCTCCCCCTCGGCTCCGGCGCCCTGGCCGGTTGCCCCTTCCCGGTGGACCGGGAGGCGCTCGCCGAGGCCCTCGGCTTCCGCGCCGTTTCCGAGAACTCCATGGACGCTGTGAGCGACCGGGACTGGGCCGCGGAGTTCCTCTTCGCGGGCGCGCTGCTCGGCGTGCACCTCTCGCGTCTCTGCGAGGACCTCCTCCTCTTCTCGTCGAAGGAGTTCGCCTTCGTGCGCATCGGCGACGGCTACTCGACCGGTTCGTCGCTGATGCCCCAGAAGCGGAACCCCGACGTGGCCGAGCTCGTGCGGGGGAAGGCGGGGCGACTGACCGGCGACCTGGTGGCCTTCCTGACCCTCCTGAAGGGCCTTCCCACCGGGTACAACCGCGACCTCCAGGAAGACAAGGCGATCGTCTTCGACGCCGCCGATACGCTGGCCCTCGTCCTTCCCGCCATGGCCGGCGCCCTCCGGAGCACGGTCTTCCGCCCCGACCGGATCGAGCGGGCCCGCGACGCGGAGCTCCTGGCCACCGACCTGGCCGACGTCATGGTCCGGGCCGGCGTTCCCTTCCGCGAGGCCCACGACCACGTGGGCGCGCTGGTCCGAGAGGCCGAGGTGCGCGAGCTCCCGCTGAACGAGCTTCCGGACGCGGTCTTCGAGGCGGTGCATCCGTCGCTCGGGGGCGGGGCCGCCCGCGCGGCCTTCGACTGGGAGGCCTCGGTCGAGGCCCGCGACGTGCCGGGGGGCACCGCCCGGTCCCGGGTCCTGGAGCAGCTCGACGAGCTCCGCAGGCGGCTCGGCGCGGAGCAGGGCGAGGGGGCCGCGTGACGGCCTCCGGCGCATCGCCATCCGAAACCGACGCGGCGAAGCGGGCCGCAGGAAGGGCGGCTCTCGCCGAGGTCCGGAGCGGCATGACCCTCGGCCTCGGAACCGGAAGCACCGTGCGCCACTTCCTGGATGCGCTCGGTGAGGCGCTGGGCCGGGGAGAACTGGTCGACCTACGGGGGGTGCCTACCTCCGAGGACACGGCGTCGAGGTCGCGTGCGCTGGGGATTCCCCTGGTGGAGCTGCACCTGGCGGGCCGCATCGACCTGGCCGTCGACGGCGCCGACGAGGTGACCCCCGGCCTCGACCTGGTCAAGGGGCTCGGCGGCGCCCACCTGCGCGAGAAGATGGTGGTGCAGGCGGCGGCGCGGTTCGTCGTGATCGCCGACGAATCGAAGCGGGTCGCCCGCCTGGGCGAGAAGGCACCGCTCCCGGTCGAGGTGACCCCCTTCGGCTGGCAGGCCCACCTCCCCTTCTTCAGGGAGCTCGGGGCCGAACCCCGGCTCAGGGTCGTCGAGGCGAGCGGAGAGCCCTTCCTGACCGACAACCGGAACCTGGTCGTCGATCTGGCGTTCCCGGGCGGGATCGCCGATCCTGTGCAGGTGGAGCGGGCGCTCGAGCGAAGGGCCGGGGTCGTTGAATCCGGGCTCTTCCTGGGGCTTGCCCGCCGCTGCTACCTGGCCACCCCGGGTGGGGTGGCAACCCTCGACGCGGATCTGTCCGATGCCTGACGCGAACCCCGGCCCCACCCTGGCCGAAGCTCCCCCCCGCAGCCAGGCCGACCCGGCCGGGCTGGCGGCCCGGTCGCGGGGGCGCCCCGGGATCATCGCCCCGTCGATCCTCTCGGCCGACTTCGGGCGCCTTGCAGAAGAGGTGAAGGCGGCGGAGGCCGCCGGAGCCGACTGGATCCACGTCGACGTGATGGACGGGCACTTCGTGCCGAACATCACCATCGGTCCGGCGGTGACCGCCGCGGTCCGGAGGACGACGCTCCTCCCCATCGACGTCCACCTGATGATCGAGCACCCCGATCGCTATGTCGGGGCCTTCGCCGATGCCGGCGCCGACCGCATCACCGTGCACCAGGAAGCCTGCCCCCACCTGCACCGGGTGCTCGGGCAGATCCGCGAGGCCGGAGCCCTGCCGGGGGTGGCGCTCAACCCCTCGACCCCGGTCGAGGTGCTGGCCGACGTGATCCTCGACATCGACCTGCTCCTGGTCATGACCGTGAACCCGGGCTTCGGGGGGCAGTCGTTCATCCACAGCGCCCCGGGGAAGGTGGCTCGGGCCCGGGCCCTCCTCGATCGGTGGGGGACCGGTTCCGCCTTCCTCCAGGTGGACGGGGGTATCGACGCGGGTACGATCGGCCTCTGTTCCGAGGCGGGGGCCGACTGCTTCGTGGCCGGCTCCGCCGTCTACGGGCACCCGAACGGCGTGGCCGCCGGGATCGCGGACCTCCGCGACGCCCTCGGCCGCGCGGGAGAGCGAAGGGCATGACCGAGCAGGCGAAGGAGCTGGATCCGGCGACCCGGGAGGCGCTCGACGCGACCCTCCTCGACCCCGGCGCCCTCGTCCGCCTGCGCGAATGGGGAGGCGTCGCGCTGGTGGGGAAGATGGTGGAGCTTTACCTGAAGCTCGCGCCCGAGCGGATCCAAGAGGTGCGTGAAGGGCTCGCGGCCGGCGATGCGGCCCGGGCCGAGCGCGGGGCACACTCCCTCAAGTCGTCGTCGGCGAACCTCGGGGGCGAGCGCCTCCGGAGGCTGTGCCAGCTCATCGAGGACGCGGCCGAGGACGGCGAGCTGGAGCGGGCCCGCGCGCTCCTCCCCCACCTGGAGACCGCCTACGAACACACGCTCCAGGGGCTCGTCAGGCGGGCACCGGGTCCCGATGCCGACGCTCCGGAGGCAGGTGCCCCCGCATCGTCGGCGCCCGAAGGACCCCAGGACCTCGACGGAGGATGAACGGAAAAGCCATGTCCACGCGACTCGCGCTGGTGGAAGACAACCCGGACAACCGCCTCCTGGTACAGGCGATCCTCGAGGAGCGCTACGAGATCGACGAATACGAGAACGGCGTCGTCGCACTCGAGGGGATGGCCGACCGGGCGCCGGACCTGGTCCTCCTCGACATTTCGCTGCCGGAAATGGACGGCACCGAGGTGCTGGCCAGGATGCGCGCCGACGAGACCCTGCGGCGGATCCCGGTCATCGCCCTGACGGCCCACGCGATGACGGGAGACCGGGAACGCTTCCTCTCGCTGGGCTTCGACGGGTACATGACGAAGCCGATCGTCGACGAGGAGGCGCTCGTGGACGCGATCGAGGGGCTGCTGCGGGAGCGACGCGGGGAAGGATGAAGGGGCTCGGGCGCCTCGCGGGGCGCGGCGGCGCAGGGGGTCGGAGCGCAGGGGGCGACCGCGGGGGCGCCCGCGCGCTCCAGTACCTCGCGCTCGCGCTCGTCCTCTCGTCGGTGGCGGCCCTTCTTCCCGGGCAGGGTCGAGCGCTCGAACCCTGGATTCACGTGGTGGTGGAGGCGCTCTCGACCGGGCTCGCGCTCTTCATCGGCGCGCTTTCGCTGGTGCTGTACCGGGCCCGGGGGCGCACCACCTACCTCTTCGTCGGCACCGGCTTCCTCGCGGCCTCACTCCTCGACGGGTGGCAGGCGGTCATCGCGTCGCCGGCGGTCGCCCCCCGGCTACCGACCCCGGAGGCGGACCTCGCCGCCTGGAGCTGGCTCGTGGGCCGCTTCTTCCTGGCCCTTCTTCTGGTTGCCGCCTGGTGGGCCCGGGCGCTGACCGGAGAGTCCGGCGAGGGCGACCGCCCTTCCTTCCGGAAACCGCCCGGCGCCCGATCCCTGGTGACGACCGCGGGGGTGCTGGTCCTGGTGCTCTTCGCTTTCCAGATCCTGCTGCCCCTGCCGCAAGTGGTGCGCCCGAACGCCCTGGTGCCGCGCCCTGCCGAGCTCGTTCCGGGCTTCCTCTTCGGGGCCGCGCTGGTCGGAATCCTCCGGCAGTCGGGGTGGCGACGGGACACCCTCGAACACGCGCTCGTTCTCTTCCTCGCCCTTTCCACCTTCGCGCAGTTCGGATACCTGGCCTTCTCGGCGGACCCCTTCGACGCCTTCTCGCTGGTGGGACGTCTTCTGAAGACCGGAAGCTACGGGGTCGTCGCGGCGGGGCTCCTGATCACCACCGACCGGATCTTCCGCCGCGAGCGCAGGGCGCAGGCCACGATGGCCGAGGCGAACGCCGCCCTCGCGCGCGAGATGTCGGCGCGCCGGGACAGCCAGCGGGCCTTCCGCGAGACCGAGGCACGGCTCACCGACTTCCTCGACCACGCCCACGACCTGATCCACTCGGTGGACCGGAACGGTCGCATCCAGTACGTGAACGAGGCGTGGAAGCGGAGGCTCGGCTACTCCGACGGCGAGATCCGGGCGATGCACATCCGCGAGCTCGTGCACCCCGACTCGCTGGCCACCTTCGACGAGGCCACCGAACGGATCTTCGCCGGCGAGGCGGTGAACGACGTGCAGGTCACCCTCCTCGCCCGCGACGGGACGCCGGTACCGCTGTCAGGGAGCTCGAACTGCCGCTTCGAGGACGGGCGGCCGGTTTCGACGCGAACGATCCTCCGCGACGTGTCGGCGGAGCGCGCCCGCGAACGCGAGCTGGCCCGGGTCGAGGCGAACCTTCGCGCCGTCTTCGAAAGCACCGGGGACCCCATCTGGTCCGTCGACCCGGAAGGTCGGCTCGTGACCTTCAACACCGCCTTCGCCCTGCTCCTGGAGGTCATCACCGGGCGTACGCCCGTGGCAGGCGCATCGACCGAGTCGCTGATGAGCGACGAGGCGGCCGCCTGGTTCCGGGGCTGCTACGACCGTGCGCTCCGGGGTAGCCGCTTCTCGGCCACGCGAGAGGAGGACGTGGACGGCCAACCCCGCCACTTCGACATGTTCTTCCACCCCATCGAGACCACCGACGAGGGGGTCGGGGGCGTCGTCGTCTTCGCCCGTGACGCCACCCGGCGCTACCAGGTCGAGGCCGCGCTCCGGCGGGCGAAGAAGGACGCCGAAGAGGCGAACCGGACGAAGAGCCACTTCCTGGCCTCGATGAGCCACGAGCTCCGGACGCCGCTCAACTCGATCATCGGCTTCTCGAACATTCTCGTGCGGAAGGCCGATGCGCTCCCGGAGCGGGAGTTCGGCTACCTGGAGCGCATCCAGGCGAACGGGAAGCACCTTCTGGCCCTGATCAACGAAATCCTGGACCTGTCGAAGATCGAGGCCGGGCACATGGAGCTCGTGCTGGCGCCGGTGGACCCCGGCGCGCTGGCCGCCGAGACGGTGGCGCAGCTCGAGGGCCAGGTCGCCGGTCGACCGCTGGAACTCCGGACCGAGGTCCGGGGCGAGCCCGCCGAGATCCGCGCCGACCAAGCGCGGCTCAAGCAGGTGCTGATC
>JBJHBX010000205.1:0-5712 GCA_050485725.1 Gemmatimonadales bacterium
GACCCAGAAGCTCCGCTCCGTGGCTCGCCTCGCAGGGAGCGTCGCGCACGAGTTCAACAACCTGCTCACGGCGATCCGGAGCCACGTGGCCTTCCTCGAGCAGGATCTCGAGGACCGGCCGGATTCCGGACCCGACCTTGCCGGGATCCGCGAGGCCGCGGAGCGGGCGGAATCGCTGACCCGGAAGCTTCTTTCCTTCGGCCGCCAGCAGATCGTGCTCCCGGAGCCGGTGTCGCTGGAGTTGCTCGTACGGGATGTCCGACCCCTCCTCCTGTCGATCCTGCCGCCCAGGATCCGGCTCGAGACCGTGTCCGAGCCCGGGCTTCCCGACGCCCTCGCGGACCGGGGCCACCTCAGGGAGGCGCTCATCGCGCTCGTCACGAACTGCCGCGACGCGATCCGCGGCGACGGGCTCGTGACAATCGAAGTCCGCGCGCTCGGGGAATCCGACCGGTCGCCCGAGCCGGCCGCCGGGATCCCGGTCGAAGGCGGACGCCTAGAGGGCGCCCAGTTCCTGGTTCTCGAGGTCCACGATGATGGACCGGGAATTCCACTTGGGGTGCGCGAGCGGTTCTTCGAGCCCGACCACGTCGGGCGAGGTGGCGCCGCTTCACCCGGGCTCGGCCTTCCCGCGGTCCTCGGCCTGATGGATCAGATGGGTGGCGGGATCCGGGTGGAGCCGGGCGCCGGCGGAGGAACGGTGGTTCGCCTCTTCCTTCCGGTGGCCGGGGCGGAACGGGGTGCCGGTTCCGGGCAGGACGAGGCGCGATCGGAAACCGACCCGGAGGTGTAGGATCGGCCATGCCCCGAACGCCCAGCCCCCTCCGGACCCTCGGCTCCCTGCTGATCGCGGGCCTCGCCCTGCCGCTCCTGGCCTGGGCGCTCCACCCCTGGCCGATCCTTCTCCGGTGGAAGGACCCGGGGACCACGGCCTTCATGGAAGCCCGGATCCGGGCCGCGAAGGCGGCCGGTGAGCCCCTTGAGCTCCGGAACGAATGGGTCCCCCTCGACGCGCTTCCCGAGGTGCTTGTGCGGTCGGTCCTGGTCGCGGAGGACGACCGCTTCCGGGAGCACCGCGGCATCGACTGGGAGGCGCTGGCCGAAGAGGTGCGCTACCGCGGATCGATCCCGCCCCGGCTCGGCGACCCCGGCGACCGGGAAGCGCTGCGGAGTGCGTGGTCGTTCGTGTCCGAGAACCGGGACCGCGTCCGGGGACGGAGCACGCTCACCCAGCAGCTGGCCCGGAACCTCTACCTGTCCGAGGATCGGTCCTTCGTCCGGAAGGCGCAGGAGGCGCTCATCGCGCGGCGACTGGAATTCTTCCTCGACAAGGACCGCATCCTCGAAATCTACCTGAACGTGGCGGAGTTCGGACCCGGTGTCTTCGGCGTGGAGGCGGCCTCGAGAACCTACTTCGATCGCTCCGCCCGGGAGCTCAGCCGTTCCCAGGCGGCGTCGCTCGCGGCCACCCTTCCCCATCCCCTGACCTCGAACCCGGCCACGAACCCCGGACGCATGGCGTGGCGCCGGGACCTGATCCTGGCCCGGCTCGGGGGGGGACCGCCGGTGGCGCCTGCGCCCCCGGACGTCCTTCCGGTGGAGCTCCCCGACACCCTCATTGCGCCCCCGCCGGATCCCCCGCAGCCGGAACCGGTTCCCCCCGACTCGCTCCCGCCCCTTCCCACGCCCACCGACACGATCCCTCCGGACAGCGCGGCCGCCTCGGGGTCGTAGCCCTCCCGGCGCAGGGCTCAGGGGAGACGCCCCTCGCTCCGCCAGCGCTCCCAGGGAAGGGTGAGCCGCTCGATCAGCCCGTTCCCGAGGCAGAAGAGCCAGCCGTGAAGGCGAAGGGGATTCTCGTCGTCGAGGAGTCGCGCGCGGACCGGAGCAAAGGTCAGCGCGTTCTCGAGCTGGCGGATCACGTTGCGCCGCGCAAGGGTGTCGGCGCGGGCGGCGGGGTCCTCGATGGCGTCGAGCTCCGGCGCCAGCTCCAGCGCCAGGGACCGCACCGGGGCCGTCCAGCGCGAGAGGTCCCCTCCCGGGTCCGGGGCAAGCGAGGCCTGAATCCCGCCGCACCCCGTGTGGCCGCAGACCACGAGGTGCCGGACCCCGAGCACCCCGAGCGCGAACTCGAAGGAGGCGCCGACGGCCGGGTCATCGGGGCGGACCTGGTTCGCGATGTTCCGGTGAAGGAAGAGCCGACCGGGCTCGGCACCGGTCACGAGGTCCATCGGCTTCCGGGCATCGCAGCACCCGACCAGGAGGAAGGGCGGCCGGTGGACCCTGGCCAGTTCGTCGAAGACGCCGGGCTTCTGCCGCACCCGGAGCTCCGCCCATCGGCGGTTTCCGAGAAGGAGCTCGTCGATCTCGGAATCGAGGCGCGGGTCGGGAGCGTCGGGTGCAGGGGTCATCGAGGGTCGTCCGAGAGGTCTGGGAAGACGGAACGCCGCCTCCCGTTGCACCGCGCAGCGCGGTTGGCCAAGGGATGCGTGCTTGCGCCGGGGGAACCGCCGGTTGAGCTTTGGCCCCCGCAATTGTGGCGTGTTTTCCGCCCCGCCCCAACCCCCCGTGCGTCGATGAAACCGCCTCGAGGGCCCGAGCACCCGCCGGCAGTGGTCCGGATCGCCGTCGTCCTCGGCACCCTGGCAGCGCTCGGGTGCGGCGGCGGCGACACCTCCGTCGGTCCCGGTCCCGGGGGGCCGCCGCCTCAGTCGCCGGGCACGCCGCACCGGGTCGAGATCGCGCCCGTGGCCGCGCCGCGGACGGCCGTCCCCGGAGGCCCCATCGAGGACCCCGTCATGATCACGGTCCGCGACGCGGCAGGCACCCCGATCCCGAACACCGGCATCGTGCTGGAGGTGGTGGCGGGTGCGGGGTGGGTTGTCGACCCGAACCCCCGGACCGATCCACAGGGCCGGGCGACCCTTTCCTGGTACGCCGGGCCGGAGCCGGATGGGGGGTTGCAGCGCCTGCGGGTGCGCGCCGGACCCGCCGTGGCGGAGATCGAGGCACTCGCGATTCCCGCAGTGGTGGGTGAGACCTACCTCGGCCACCGGGCATTCGTGTCGTACGAGCCAGGCACGCTCCCGGTCGTGATCACGGCGTCGCACGGCGGGACCATGCTCCCGTCCGACCTCCCCGACCGCGGCTTCGGCGTCCTGACCCGCGACCTGGCCACCGATACCCTGGCGTACCTCCTGGCGGAGGCGCTGGAGACGCAGAGCGGTAGCCGCCCCCACCTCGTGGTCGTGCACCTGCATCGGCGCAAGCTGGATGCGAACCGGGACGTCGGGGAGGGGGCGCAGGGCAACCCTGCGGCGACCCGGGCCTGGCTCGAATTCCATGCGTGGACCGAGGCCGCGCTCCAAGTCGTGCGTGCCACGCACCCACGCGGGCTCTACCTGGACCTGCACGGCCACGGGCACGAGGTGCAGCGCATCGAGCTGGGCTACCTCGTCTCGGGTGCGGACCTCGCCCTCCCCGACTCGCTGCTCGATCAGCCCGAGGTCGGGGGAAGGTCGTCCGTCCGCGAGGTGACGACGTGGAGTGGCCTGCCACCCAGTGCGGTGCTCCGGGGCCAGGCCTCACTCGGCGCGTGGTTCCATGAGGAGGGCTACGCCGCCGTGCCTTCGCCGGACGACCCGCATCCCTCCGGCGCCCCCTACTTCTCGGGCGGGTACAACACCCGCCGCTACGGATGCAGGGATGGCGGGACGGTCTGCGGGTTCCAGCTGGAGGCGAACCGCATCGGCGTTCGGGACTCCCCCGCGAACCTCGAGGCATTCGCCGCCGCCACGGCGCGGGTCATCGTGCGGTTCCTGGAGCGCTACGCCGCCGCAGACCCCTCCGGAAGCCCTCAGCCCTGATCCGAGTCGCCGGCCTGGAGCTCGGTCGTGATCTCGACGCCCTGCTCCAGGCTTCGGTGAACGGGACAGCGATCGGCGATCTCGACGAGGCGGGCGCGCTGGTCGGCGTCGAGGGGGCCCTCGAGGATCAGCTCGCGAACGACGTGGTCCCGCCCGCCCTCCTTCCGGTGGCGGATGCGAACCTGGACCTCCTCCAGGGGCCATCCCTTCCGGTCGGCGTACATGCGAAGCGTGATCGTGGTGCACCCTGCCAGCGAGGCCCAGAGCGCCTCGTAGGGGGTCGGTCCCTCGTCGGTCCCGCCCAGGTGACGCGGCTCGTCCAGCAGGAAGCCATGGTTCCGGACGGCAGCTTCGGTCCGGTAGCCGGTCCCTCCGGTCCGGACGGTGACCTGCCCGGCATGCGATTCCACGTGCGAGCGAGGTGCTCCGGGGCCCTCTCCGGAAGCGTGGTCAGGGTGGACCGGAGCGGGTTCGTCGAGCCCGAGGTCCCGCGACGCCCAGGCCGCGATGACACGGCCGGCGTAGCGGGCATGGACCTCGGAGGTGAGCAGGTGGTCCGCACCCTCGAGGGCCACGAAGCTGCGCGGGCCCCGGGCCGCAGCGAAGATCCGGTCGGCATGCTCCGCCGGTACGGTCTCGTCGCCCGGCGCGTGGAGCACGAGAAGGGGGCGATTCAGCGTCGCCACCGCGTCGAGGAGTCCTGCGCCGGAGGGGTCCGAGGGTGCCCCGATGGTGACCACCGAACGAACGGAGGGAAGCGCGTGGGCCGCCTGGATCACCGCCGCCCCCCCCAGGGAGTGCCCCACCAGGAGGGTCGGAGAACGCCAGGCCTCGGCCATGTAGCGAGCCGCCGCCACCAGGTCCCGGACCTTCGACGGAAAGGGGGCATCCGCAAGGTCGCCCTCGCTCTCCCCCAGGCCGGTGAAGTCGAAGCGGAACACCGCGATCCCCTCGCGGTTCAGGGCACTGGCCAGGTGCCGGAGGGCCGCCATGTCCTTCGAGCAGGTGAAACAGTGGGCGAAGAGAGCCCAGGCCCGGGGCTCACCCCCCACCGGCAGGTCGACCCGGGCGGCGAGGCGGCCGCCGGAGGCGCCGTCGAAGTGAAGGGTCCGCAAGGTCATGTTCACCCCCTTTCCGATCGAGCGACGTGGTCGCGCAGGCGTTCGAGCCAGGCCGCGCGCGCCACATCGAGGGTCCGCTGGAGTGTCCGACGGAGCAGCCGGGCCCCGATCCCGACCCACCACTCCTCGAGGCGGACCCGGGTCATCGGGAGATTCGCCCCCTCCCCATCGACGGGTTCGAGCGTCCAGCGCTGCGCCCCGTGGGCGCCCAGGGTCCGGAGGGACCACGCCACGCGAGTTCCCTCGATCACCTCGTACACGGTCGAACGGATCCGCATGCCGTCGGCCTGCCAGTCGAGGCGGATCCCCGGGGCGGGCGCCTCCCCCCTCAGGACGGCCACGCCGATTCCGCGGTGCCAGACGGGCCAGCGTTCCACCCGGACCACCGCATCCCAGACCCGCTCATGCGTCACCGGAACGTCCACCTCGAGCGCCACGCGGACGGCGGCCCGCGCCATGGCCTCCGCGAACGCGTCCTCCGATCCGGAGGCGCCTGCCTCTCTCCCGTCATCCATGGTCCGGTGCCGGTCAGAGTTCGCGGAGGAGCCCCGCGCGGAGCGCGAAGCGGACGAGCTCGGAGCGATGGTTCAGCCGGAGCTTCTGCATGATGCGCGCCCTGTAGGTGTCCACCGTCTTCGGCGAGATGAAGAGTTTCTGGCCGATCTCCGTGGATGAGTACCCCTCCGCTGTGAGTGCCATGACCTCCTTCTCGCGGGCGCTCAGTC
>JBJHBX010000206.1:0-5690 GCA_050485725.1 Gemmatimonadales bacterium
TCCGCTACGCGCGCATCGACCACGACACGGTCAGCCCGGAGCGGATCGACGTGGCCGACATGATCGAGCGACTGCTCCCGCGGTTTGACGCGATGATTTCGGAAACCGGAGGGACCGTGCAGATTGGCCCCGACCTTCCGATCCTGACATGTGACCGACAACTGCTCGAGAGCGTGCTCCAGAACCTCATCGACAACGGCCTCCGATACCGACATCCCGAACGCCCCCCCCTGGTCCGGGTCGACGGACGGATCGTGTCGGGCAGGCCCGAGCTTCGGGTCGCCGACAACGGCCTCGGCATCGACCCTGCCGACCGGGAACGGGTTTTCGGCCTGTTCGAACGGGTCCGTCCGTCGGCGGAACGCCCGGGTTCCGGTCTCGGGCTCGCCATCGTGAAGCGGGCGCTGGAGCGGATCGACGCCGAGATCGAGGTGGCGGACGGCGACGGGGGCACGGGAACCACCTTCGTGATCCGCTTTCCAGGCCCCGGGGGGATCGCGGCATGAACGATCGGACGCCGCCGGTCCGTGTCCTGTACGTGGACGACTCCCGCTTCGACCGGGCACTGGTCCGCGATGCATTGGAGCAGGAATCGGAAGGGTTCGTGCTGACCGAGGCGGAAAGCCGGGAGGAGCTGGACCGGGTCCTCGACGCCGGCACCCCCTTCGACCTGGTACTCAGCGACTTCAACATCATGGGAATGACGGGCCTCGACGTCCTGGAGCTGATCCGGGATCGGCGCCCCGGAGTGCCGGTGGTGCTCGTCACGGGAACAGGGTCCGAGGAAATCGCGGTCCGCGCGCTCAAGCTCGGGGCGAGCGATTACGTGATCAAGCAGCCCCAGCACATCCGGAGACTTCCCGCCACGATCCGGCAGACACTGGACGCCTTGCGGGCCCGGCAGGACCGGGACCGGGCACGGGAGCGCCTCGAGCAGGTGCAGCGACTCGAGGCCGTGGGTCGACTGGCAGGCGGAATCGCCCACGACTTCAACAACCTGCTGACCGTGATCCGGAGCAGCGCCGAGATCCTGGCCGAGGAGCTCGGACCCGACCACCCCCTCCGGACCGAGACCGACGAGATTTCGGCAGCAGCGCTGCGGGCGAGCGAGCTCACCCGTCACCTCCTTCTCTTTGCGGCCGGTGACGTGGCTCCGCGCTCCGAGATCGATACGGTAGGCCTCCTTCGCCAGACCCTGGGCCTCCTCGAGAAGGCGCTTCCGCCCGGGGTCGAGCTCATTTCCGAACTTCCTGCCACCCTCCCGCCGCTGCACGCCAACCCCGCCCGGGTCCAGCAGGTCGTCCTGAACCTGGGGCTGAACGCCCGCGACGCAATCGGCGAGCGCGGGACGATCCAGGTGCTGGTGGACAGCTGCACCGGGCGGGAGTGCGGACGCCTCGTCTCCGGATGGGACGGACCCTCCGGCGAGGAGCCGGTCCTCCGGATCCGCGTGATCGACGACGGTGCCGGCATGCCGCCCGCTGTCCGCGCCCGGATCTTCGAGCCCTTCTTCACGACGAAGACGCAGCGAGGTGGGACCGGGCTGGGGCTTTCCACGGCCTTCGGCACGGTCCGCCAGGCCGGGGGGACCATCCAGGTCGAGAGCTCGCCCGGTCGGGGGGCCCGCTTCACGGTGCTCCTCCCCTTCGATTCCGATCCTCCGGAAACCGGGCCGACGTTCCCGCGCGAGGCCGCCCCCCAGGCCGTCTCCCCCACGACCATGGAGTCCCCGTGATCCGCATCCCGCCTCCAGGAACCCTGCGCGTCCGCGGTGTCGTCGCTGCCGCCGCGGGCATGGCGCTGATGCTTGCCGGCTGCGGAGGTGACCCCGCGCCCGAAGCGCTCTCCGACGGAGCCATGGAGAGCATCGGTCCTCCGACGGCGCCGGCGGCTCCCGCCGAGCTCTTCCTCGCGAACCTCGCGGCGCACTGTGGCTCCGCCTTCTCCGGGGGGCTGACCCTCGAACCCCCCGGCGACGACATGCTCACCGGCACCGAGGAGCTGGTCGTCCATTTCCGGGAGTGCGGCGCCGACACGCTGCGCATCCCCTTCCACATCGAGGTCGAGGCCTCGGAGAGCTGGGACCGGTCCCGGACCTGGATGCTGATGCGGACGCCTGACGGTCGACTCGAGCTCCGCCACGACCACCGGGAACCCGATGGCTCACCGTCTCCGAACACGATGTACGGAGGGTACACCGAAACCCCCGGTACGGCGGAACGGCAGGACTTCGTTTCGGTGGCCCGGAGCGAGGAGTCCGGTTACGCCCGGGGGTGGAGGATCGAGATCGTGCCCGGCGAGCGCTACACCTACGGCACCACCCGCCGCGGGGAATGGTCGTGGCGGATCGACTTCGACCTCTCCGAGGCGGTGCCCCTCCCGCCCGCGCCCTGGGGGCACGACTGATTCAAACCGTCAGCGGGGGCACGACTGGCCTTACCCTCTGCCGTCCCTTCATTTACGTTCTCAAACATTTTCTTGACAGTTACCTGTCGCACCTGTAACGATCCTGCGTGATCGGGCCGCGTCCCCCGGCGCGGCGCCCCACGTCCCCCAAGGTGCGGAGGTGTATCGATGCGACGATCGTGGGTGGTCCTCTCTTCCCTGCTGTTCTCGCTTCTCCTCCTCTTTCCCGGTCTCGCCGAGGCCCAGATCGGAACCCTTACGGGGCGCGTGACCTCGCAGGGCGTCCCCGTCCAGGGCGCCCAGGTCTCCATCGACGGCACGACACGTGGAACCCTGACCGATGCCCGTGGCCTGTACACGATCGCGAACCTCGCGCCGGGAACCTACACGGTGCGTGTTCAGAGCATTGGCTACGCCTCGGCCCAGGCCTCGGTGAACGTCACCGCCGGCGCCCCGGTGGTCCGGAACTTCGCCATCGACCGCGAGGCGGTCGCCGTCGAAGAGGTCCGCGTGACGGTGGGCACCCGCGGCCGCGCCATGGCGGCGGAGGAGCTCACCGTGCCGGTGGACCTCTTCACGCGTACCGACATCATCGAGGCGACGCCGCAGCTCGAGATGACGAACATCATCGAGTCCCTCTCCCCCTCGATCTACTTCTCCCGCGCCCAGATCGCCGACGTCACCTCGGGGGTTCGGCCGTTCCAGCTGCGGGGGCTCTCGCCCGACCACTCCCTGGTCCTGATCGAGGGGAAGCGGAGGCATCCCACCGCGGTGGTCCACGTCTTCGGAGCCGCGTCAGGCGGCTCGGGGTCGAGTGGCGTCGACATGAATGCCATTGTCCCGTCGGCGCTGGGCGGAATGGAGATCCTCCGGGACGGGGCCGCGGCCCAGTACGGCTCCGACGCCATCGCCGGCGTCATCAACATGCAGCTCAGGCGGGACATTCACGCGCCGGAGTTCAGCCTGACCACCGGGCAGTACACCCCCCGGAGCGACGCCTTCCGTCGCGACGGCACGCGCATCGAGGGGACCGGAAGTGCGGGATTCGCCCTTTCGGACCGGGGGACCCTGGTGGTTTCGGGGATGATGAGCCACCGGAGCCGCACCGACCGGGCGGGCCCGGACCCCCGTGACCAGATCGTTCCCGGTGACGCGGACGAGATCGCGGTGGGCCCCGACGGGATCGGCCGGATCGTTCGGAAGAACAACCCAGTCCCGCAGCCCAACCACCTGATCGGCGACGGCGAGACCTTCAACTCGGGCTTCTTCTACAACGCGAACGCCACGGTGGGGCTCGATCAGCGGACCGAGGCCTATTCCTTTGGCGGCTTCTCCTGGCGCCGCGACAACTCCTCGGGCTTCTACCGCCGCGGGATCGATGCCCGGAACTGGCCGGACATTCACCCCCTGGGCTTCCTTCCGAGCTTCCGGGGTGACAACCAGGATCTGATGTTCGTCTCGGGGCTTCGGGGGTCACACGGCCCCAGCTGGACCTACGACCTGAGCGCCCAGTGGAACCGGAACGTGATCGACCTGGACATCTACAACACGCTGAACGTCTCGCTCGGGCCGTGCCTGCAGACGGCGTGTGCCCCCGGGCCCTGGCCCGCCGGTGTGAGTCCGATTCCGAACAAGACCGACGTCTATGCCGGGACGCTGAAGCTCAACCAGGCCATCGTGTCGTACGACGTCTCGCGCGAGGTGGACGTGGAGGCCTTCCACAGTCCCCTCAACGTGGCCTTGGGAACCTCCTTCCGGGCCGACAACTTCGAGATCATCGCCGGCGAGCCCGCCTCGTGGGTGAACGGAGGTCACCTGGATCGGAACGGGGGCATCGCACCTCCGGGAAGCCAGGTCTTCACCGGCTTCCGCCCGGACCAGGAGGTCAACGAGTGGCGGACGAACGTCGGGGTCTTCGCCGACCTCGAGGCCGACATGACGGAGCGGTTCCGGCTCGCCGGAGCGATCCGCTTCGAGAACTACTCCGACTTCGGCTCGACGGTCACCGGGCGGGTCGGCGCGAGGCTCCAGCTCGCCGAGCAGTTCATCGTGCGAGGGGGCGTGAACACCGGGTTCCGGGCGCCGAACCTGACGCAGAGCTGGTACGGGCACGTCTCCACCGGCTTCCGGGCCGACCCGGACAACCCGGGGAACCAGATCGCCTACGAGATCGGCGAGATCCCGGTGAACTCGCCCGAGGCGGCCGCCCTCGGTGCATCGACGCTCACCGAGGAGAAGTCGGTGAACGTCTCCGGGGGATTCGCCTGGTCCCCGCGCGAGGATCTGACCTTCACCGCGGACGCCTATCAGATCGACCTGAAGGACCGGATCATCCTGACCGGATCCATCGAGGATCCGCCCGGGAGCACCTTCATCCGCGACCTCCTGGCCCCGTGGGGCGCGCCCACCGTCAAGTTCTTCACGAACTCCATCGACACGAGAACCCGGGGGATCGACCTGACGGGCAGGTACCGCTACGGGCTGGGCGGCGGCGCCTACCTGGAAGCCCTGGCCCAGTACAACCGGAACACGGTGGAAGTCACCGATGTCCGTGTCCCTGCCGTCATCGAGATCATCCGGGACCGGGTCTTCACTTCGGGCGAGCGCTACGCCATCGAGAACGGGCGGCCGAAGGACCGGGCGACCTCGCGCATCCGATACGTGCAGGAGCGCTTCCGGGGCGGGATCGGGGCCAACCTGTACGGGCTCCAGGCCTTCCGGCTGGTCGATGGGGGAACCCGGACCACGCCCCACCCGATCTGTTCGGATCCCAGCGCGCCCTCGGCGGTGCGCTGCATCGACTCCTTCGACGTCTTCCTCGACAACGGCCCGCACCTGGTCTTCGATGCCGACGTGACCTACACGATCCGGCGCGGTCTCGAGCTGAGCATCGGTGCCGAGAACCTGACGAACCGGGAGCCCCCGGTCCGCCCCGCGGGCTTCGACTTCTCGGGGAACTTCCCGTACTTCAGTACGTCGGGGCTCCACATGAACGGACGCTACATCTACACCACGCTCCGGGTCCGCTTCTGACCCCTCGCTGAGCCTCTCCAGCTCACGCGACCCCGTCCCGGCCGGCGCCGGGGCGGGGTCGTGGTCGTTCCGGGGCCCATCGAACGCATCCGGGTGGGCTGAAACCTGACCCGGTCGAGCTCGTAAGGCGAGGCAGTTCCCATCGACCTTCGAGCTCCAGACGCGAGACTTCAGATGTACCGCTTTCCTTGCACCGGCAGCAAGCGGCTGCCTTCCCCTGCCCCCTCCTGCTCCTCGCGCAACCTGTTCCC
>JBJHBX010000207.1:0-5676 GCA_050485725.1 Gemmatimonadales bacterium
TTGTCCATCAGGTTCCGGAAGACCTGGTAGAGCGCCTGGGAATCGGCGAGCGCCACCGCATCACCGTCGATCTCGAAGGTGACCTGGCGGTCCCGGTGCTGCCGCACCAGGTCGTCCCAGACCTCGCGGGCAATGGCGGCGACCTCGACCTCTTCCTCCTGCGCCGCCCAGCTGCCGGACTCGAGCTTGGAGAGGTCGAGGAGGTCGTCGACCAGGTTCTGCAGGCGCACGGTGTTCCCGCGGATCGACCCGAGGAACTCCCTGCGGAGCTCCTCGGGCGGGTCACCCTCGAGGAGGGTCTCGGCGAAGCCTCGCATCGCGGTGAGCGGGGTCTTGAGCTCGTGGGATGCGTTCGCGACGAAGTCCCGGCGGATCTTCTCCATGCGCCGGAGGTCGGTCACATCGAGAAAGGTCACGACCGATCCGCCGTTCTCGAGCAGGTGCGCCGATACGAGCAGGCTCCTGGGGCCCACCTGGAACTCCCTCTGGGGGAGGGGAAGCACGACCGACTCCTCCAGGTGGTCGCGGAGCTGCGGGTGCCGGACGAGCGTCCCGATGGGCGCGAAGGGGTCGGGCCTCCTCACCTCGAGGAGATCGGCGCAGGCCCGGTTCATGCGCAGGACCCGCGCATCCTCGGTCAACGCCAGGACACCCTCGGCAATGGCGTCGACGAGCGACAGGAGTTCGTCCCGCTCCCGGAGCACCTCCCGCGTCCGACCGCGGACCTCCTCGGCGAGCCGCTGGAGCCCCTGTGCGACCCCTCCGAGCTCGACTGGAACGTTCTCCCGCTGCGGGGACCGGTCGAAGTCCCCCGATGCCAGGGCGGCGACTGCGTCCTCCAGGGTCCGCACGCCAGATCGGAAGGCGTGGTCGAGGAGCCCCGATCCCACGACGAGAACGATGACCCCACCAAGCCCCAGCACGACGAGGAGTCCCGGCGCCCGATCGAGGGGTCCGCGCACCGCGCCGACAGGTGCCGCGAGCCGGAGGACGGCCGGTCCGGTGCCGGGAAGATCGATGGGCCCCGCCACGTAGAAGGTGGGGATACCCTGCGTCGGGCTTCGCCGCTCCAGGAGCTCCACCCGACCTTCCAGCGCCGCCCGCACCTCGGGTCGGTCCGCGTGGGAGTCCATCCCCCCGACCTCCCCGCCGGGGACCCCCGAGTCCCCGATCACGACCCCCGAGGGATCGATCAGCGTGACGCGGGCGCGGAGCAGTTCCCCCAGCTGGAGCGCCAGCTCGGTGGGTACCGCGGACAGCTCCGGATCGGTTCCGACGAGCCTGGCACCGAGGGTCCAGCCGTCGAGCATCCGCTGCCCCTCGAGCTCCACCCGGGGCCCCTCGACGTAGGCCCCGAGGAAGGCTCCCACCAGGAGAAGCGCCCCCGCGAGCACCCCCGCGGAGAGCAGGAGGAAGCGGCGGCGGAGCGTCACTCCATGCCCTCGGGGACCTTCAGCCTGTACCCGAAGCCCCGGACCGTCTCGACCCAGTCACCCACGTGCCCAAGCTTGGAGCGAAGGCGACGGATGTGCATGTCGACGGTCCGGGTCTGGATCCGTTCGGCCACCTCGGACTCGACGTCCCAGGCCCGCTCCAGGAGCTGCCGACGGCTCTGCGTGCGCCCCCGCCGTTCCATGAGCGCCTGCAGGAGTCGGAACTCCGTGGGGGTCAGCGCCAGTTCCTCGCCGTTCATCGTGACCTGGTGGGCGTTCACGTCGAGAGCCACGGGACCCGCCCGGAGAAGCCGACCGCCGGATTCGCTCGACGCCTGGTCGACGCGTCGCAGGATCGACTGGACCCGCAGCACCAGTTCACGGGGGGAGAAGGGCTTCGTCAGGTAATCATCCGCACCGAGCTCGAGCCCCTGGATCCGGTCCTCCTGCTCGCGCTTCGCAGTCAGGACCAGGACCGGAAGGCCCTGGGTCGCGGCCTCCTGGCGGAGCGATCGCAGGACCTCGTCTCCCGAAAGACCGGGGAGCATGCGGTCGAGCACGACGAGGTCGGGGATTTCCCTTCCCACCGCGGTGAGCGCCTGGTCTCCGGTCGTGGCGGTCTCGACCCGATAACCCTCGCGGGTGAGCTGGTAGGCGATGAGGGCGGCAATGTCGGGCTCGTCCTCGACCACGAGGACCCGGGGGGCGCTCGTACGCTGCGGCGGCGTGTCCATGATGCTCCTGAGTACGGCGGAATTCATCGGCTTCGCTTCGGCCGTGGGGGTGGGCGCAGGCGCCCCGCTGTCCTTCGTTCCACCGATCCTACCCGTGGATTGTAACGCCGCACCGGGGCCGATGTCACGAAGCCGTAAAACCATCCGGCGCTCCGGTCACGGAACTCCGACGGACCCGGATGCTTCGATGCGGTTTCGTGATGAGACCCGCCCCTGATCGTTACAGAACTCCTCCACCTTTCCGTTACCTGCCCGCGCCAACGTTCGACTTCGCGGGCACTCCCGCGTGCATTCGCATAGCAAAGGACGCGTCTTCCATGAAGCTTCGATCCCTGACCCTGGCCCTGCTCCTCTCGACCCTGGTCCCCCTCGGGGCCGGGATGCTTGCAGCCCAGGAACCCGGCGCAGCCCCCGAACCCGTCGGTCGCCTCTTCGGCCAGGTCCGGGACGGCGCGACGGGCCTTCCGCTTCCCGGTGCCCAGGTCCTGCTGAACGAGGGACCGCGCGGGGTGGTGGCTGGCGTGGAAGGTCGCTTCCAGATGGACCGGGTCCCGGTGGGCACGATCTCGGTCCAGGTCCTCCTGATCGGGTATGCCCCGCTCACCCTTACCGGCATCGAGGTCGGTTCCGACGGCGTGACCCGCGTCGAGGCGCTCCTGGAGCGGCAGGCGGTTGCGGTTGCGGGGATCACCGTGGCGGCCGACGTGCAGCGGGGAAGCTCGGTGGCGCTGGTCTCGGAGCAGCGCTCCGCCGACGCGGTGGTGAACGCGATCTCGGCCGAGCAGATCTCCAGGTCCCCCGACGGGGATGCGGCGGCGGCCGTGAAGCGCGTGAGCGGCGTCACCGTTCAGGACGGGAAGTTCGTCTTCGTGCGAGGGCTCGGAGAGCGCTATACGACGAGCTCGCTCAACGGCGCCCGGATTCCGAGCCCGGAGCCGGAACGGAAGATGGTGCCGCTGGACCTCTTCCCGTCGAGCATGCTCCAGGCGATCTCGACGGCCAAGACCTTCACGCCGGACCGGCCGGGCGACTTCTCCGGCGGAAGCGTCGACATCCGCACCCCCACCTTCCCGACCCGGGCCTCGTGGAGCCTCAGCGCCTCGACCGGATGGAGCCAGGGCGCCACGGGCCAGGCCCTGCTCCGGGCGCCTTCGGCCGGAGGCGAATGGATCGCCTCATCCACTGCACCGAGGCAGATTCCCGACGCCGCGGCCAACTACTCCGGCACGGCGTCCCGCGGCCCCGAGGTGAACCAGGTCGTGAGCTCCTTCCGGAGGAACTGGCTCGTCGACGAGGGCACCGGGCGTCTTCCCCTCTCGCTCGGCGCCTCGGTCGGGGGCTCCACGCCCTTCCTGGGACAGACCTTCGGCTACCTGGGCTCGCTGACCTACTCGAACGGCGAGGACGCTCGCCTCGACGAGGCCCGAGCCCGCATCGGGACCGGGAACGTGCCCATCGACGCCTACGAGGGAAGCTCCGGGACCTCCTCGGTGCTCTGGGGCGGAATCCTGAACGTGGCCGCACTCATCGGCAACCACTCGCAGGTGCACCTGAACAACACCTACAACCGGAGCGCCGACAACACGGCCCGCCGGGAGGTCGGGACCGACGAGAACACCCGGTCGCTGGTGCAGATCGACAGGCTGACCTACGTGGAGCGGGTCGTTCGCGCACACCAGCTCAGGGGCGAACACCAGCTCGGCATGCGGCACCGCTTCGACTGGACGGCCAGCACTTCGACGGTGGACCGTTCCGAGCCCGACCGCTCGGAGTTCGTGACCTGGCTCGAGCCCGACGTACCGGTCTGGTTCAATGACTTCGAGGGCGCAGTCCGGACCTTCGGTGCGCTCGAGGAGCGCTCGAACGAGATGGGCGCCAACTACGAGTTCAGCTTCGGGTCGAACCGGGGAAGCCCCAACCGCCTCCGTGCCGGTGTGTCCTACAGGTCCACCGACCGCGATGCCGTGAGCCAGGGCTTCCGCATCCAGACCTTCGAATGGGCACCGAACGACCCGCGTTGGCAGCTCCCCCCCGAGGAGTTCTTCGACGGGCGCTTCGCGGGTCCCAACGACGCCGTATTCCTGCTTTCGAGGGAGCTGTCGGGAGGAAGCTATGACGCCTCGGACGAGCTGGCGGCCGGGTACCTGATGGCCGAGGTGAACCTGCTGGAGCGACTCCGCCTGATCGGAGGCGCCCGGGTGGAGCAGTACACGCTCACCGTGAACTCGCAGAACCAGCTGGGGCAGACCGCGGTCACGGAGCGCGACTACACGGACGTCCTTCCGTCGCTGAGCGCGATCGTCGGCATCACCGGAAACCACCAGCTCCGCCTGGCCGCGTCCCGGACCCTGGCCCGCCCCGAGTACCGGGAGCTGGCCCCGATCACCTACCGCGAGGTGCTCGGCGGGGAACAGGTCATCGGGAACGCCGATCTCGAGCGCACGCTGATCGAGAACTACGACGCCCGCTGGGAATGGTACCCCGGTCCGGGCGAGGTCATCTCGCTCGGCGTCTTCGCGAAGCGCTTCGAGAACCCCATCGAGGAGCGCTACCTGGCCCGATCCGGCACCGATACCCGGACCTTCGAGAACGCGGAATCCGCGACGAACGAGGGGATCGAGCTCGAGGTGGCTTCGGGGCTCGCCCGGGTCGCCGACCGCTTCGAGAACTTCTCCCTTTTCACGAACGTGACGGTCATGCGGAGCCGGGTCCGGACCGGAAACCCCGACGACACCGAGCGCCCGATGGTGGGCCAGGCCCCCTTCGTCGTCAACACGGGTCTGACCTGGGCCGCGCCCCGGAGCGCCTGGAGCGGAACGCTGCTCCACAACGTGGTCGGAAAGCGCGTCATGAACGCCCGTGCCTCGGGGGCCACCGTGACCGACGTGGTGGAACGTCCCCGGCACCTGCTGGATTTCTCGCTCCGCTTCCCGATGGTGGGCAACGCCTCCGGGAAGGTGGATCTCAAGAATCTCCTGGACGCGCCCGTCGAGATCGTCCAGGGGTCCATCGTACGCAGCACCTACCGGAGCGGACGGAGCGTCTCGCTCGGGGTGTCGTGGCGGTGGTGAACCGGGAGCCGGCCCCCTTCCCGGCCTCCGACTCTTCCCCCCCTCGAAGATGAGGAACGAAACGATGACACGCAGGAGCATCACGCGATCCGCACTCGTGCTTGGGGTCGCCTTCCTGGCGGCCTGCAGCGACGACCCGGTCGCCCCGATCACCCCCGAGCCCCAGCCCCTCCCGGCGCCCAGCGGCGTCGCCGTCTCCGTGGTCTCGCCGACCTCGATCCGCGTCTCCTTCGCCGCGGTGCAGGGCGCAACCGAGTACGTCATCGAGCGCGCGCAGGGCGCCTCGGGCGGCACCTTTGCCTCGGTGGGCACCACGACCACCACCAGCTTCACCGACCAGGGCCTCACGCCCCTGGCCACCTACCGCTACCGCGTCCTTGCCCGCGCAGGTGCCGGCGCCCTCGACAGCCCGCCCTCGGGTGATGCCCAGATCACCCT
>JBJHBX010000208.1:0-5668 GCA_050485725.1 Gemmatimonadales bacterium
TCACGGTACCCATGGCCGTCGTGGCGTTCGGAGATTCGGTCGCCGTGTTCGACCCGGGGTCGGGCCTCGCATCGATCTTCGACATGGAACTTGGATTCGCACGGAGCATCCGGGTTCCCGGCCAGGTCTTCCGCGGTGTGGCGGGTGAAGGATCGGTCGTCATCGTGAACGGGAGTCTCCAGGCACTGGAAGCGGCCGGGCACCCGTTCCACGCGCTCGACCTGTCCACCGGCGAGGTCCTCCGTTCATTCGGGGGCGAGCCGGGGGGTGCCTTCGGCCCCCGAGATCTGCACCTGATGGTCGGGTTCATCGATCGCGATCCGGTCTCGGGCGACGTCTGGACATCGCTTCGGCATCGCCCCGTACTCCAGCGATGGTCTTCGTCGGGCCGCCACATCGAGACCGTCGAGCTCGACATGGCGTGGTTCCCGGAAGGAGGAACGGCCTCCATTCGGTCACCTTCCACCCCACCGGACCCCGCGGTTGCTGGGCTCGTTCACGACGGCCAGCGGTTGTGGGTGGCCTTCCAGGTTCCGAGCCGCGACTGGAGACGGGCGTGGACCGTTGATCCGCCCGCCTCGGGCTCGATCCACCCTCGGCAGGAAGGCCTGCCAGCCCGTGACGCCCTGTTCTCCGGACGGATGGTCGTCCTCGATGCCGATGCGAGGCAAGTGCATGGGGCCTGGGACACGGAACTCCTTCCAGCCCTGGCCGCGACACCGAGTGGAGCCTTCGTCGAACTCGAGGACTCCGATGCCCTGTACCCCGTTCTCACCATCGTCCGACCCAGGCTGAACGAGGGACGGTAGGCGCCTCGGTCTCTCCCCCGGAGAGGCCCGGAAGCGGACATGTGACCTCCTACCGCTGCCACACCCGCATGCCCACCCGGACCTGCCAGAGACCCGTCCACTCGCGGCCGCTGTCGCCCACCACGGGGTCGCCCGCCATGGGGGTTTCCACGACGTCGAAGGGTACGGAGACCCTCCAGTGCTCGACGTCGAGGAAGGCCCGCTCCCACGCGTAGCCCACCCCGGCGAGCGCCGCCAGGCCGGATCGGCCGGCGTACCATCCCGAGCCCACCGTGACACGGAACGACTCGCCGGCCACGCGGCCCGGCAGGAAGGCCATGCGAAGCTCCGGTACCACCGAGGGGCTTCCGCGAGGAGAGTCGCGCGACGTGGTGCCGGGGAACGGCACACCGCACCCGCCGTCGAGGGCGTCGCTTCTTTCCGTGGCCAGGGCGATCGGCACGCTCACGCCTACTTCCGCCGCCCACTGCGTTCCCAGCCTCCGGCTGGCACGCAGGTTGGGAGCGAGCCCGAAGCCGCTGTCGCAGTTCGGGCGCAGCGACTCCGGATAGTCGAAAATGGCATCGAGACCGGCGTACACCTGGAATCGGGCCTCATGTGCCTGTGCCTGTGCCTGGGCCTGTGCCTCGCCCGGGAGCACCGCCGCAAGGCTCACGACGCCGGCCAGCAGGTACTTCGACACCCGTCGCAGGTTGCTCATGTTTCACCCCCGGTCTCGGTTCGGTATCGTCGGTTCGGGTTCCAGGTTCGGGGCTCGCCGCACTCAGTCCGCCCCGTCACCGAGGAGCCACAGGTGGCCCCAGGGATCCTGGATCAGGCACTGTCTCTCCCCGTGGGCCTCGACCTGAGGTCCGCGCACGATCCGAGCCCCCCGGTCGCGGGCGACCCCGGCGACCCCGTCCACGTCATCGAGATGCAGGTGGAACCGGACCGGGGTCCCGCCCCAGTGCTCCGGTGCGTGGATCCCCAACTCAGGATACTCATCCGACAGCATGAAGGTCACATTCCCGATGAGGAGCTCGGCGTGGGCCACCCGCCCTCCCGGTTCGTCCCACCGGGCGTGTACCTGGGCACCGAACACTGCCTGGTAGAACGCGATCGCCTCATCGGCACCGCGAATGCACAGGTATGGGAACACCGACCGGATCACGAGCTGGGCTCCACGATCGGGCACGCGATCCACCACTGGTTCCCCGCAGGATCCATGACCCCGGCCGAACGATCACCGTAGTCCATGTCGGCGGGCGCCCGGACGGAGGTCGCCCCGGCATCCAGCGCCTTCCGGTACCAGGCGTCCACGTCCGGGAGGTACAGGTGGATCATGGATCGAAGCGCCGGCCACTCCGGGCTGGAGCTCCCCAGCATGATGACGGAGTCCTGGATCCGGACCTCGGCATGGGCGATCCGTCCCGAATCGCCCTCCGCCTTCCGGACCACCGTGCCGTCGAACGCGGACTCCAGGAAGTCCACAATGCGATGTGCATCCTCCACGATCAGGTAGGGAGCGACGGTTGGGTACGTGCGCGGAACGGTACTCATGCTGCGCCTCCGTTGAGGGGTGGACGAGGTGGTTCTCGTGTCCTGGTCCGAAACCTCGGCATCACGGGCGCGTGTGTATTGGAAAAAATCCCGCGGCGGGGGCCCTCACCCCTTCGGAGCTTCCTCCGCCAGGCTCCGGGCCCCCGGGAACCTCGTCGACGCGAGGTACTCGGACGGGGTCATTTCGGCGAACGCACGGAATTCACCGTTGAAGTGGGGCTGATCGTAGTAGCCGGCCGAAAGGGCGAGCCTCGACAGGTCCTCCTCGCCACGGCTCATCCGGTCCAGCGCTCCACGGAAGCGGACAATCCGGGCGTACGCCTTGGGTGTGACGCCGACCTCCCGGCGGAACACATCGGTCAGACGCGTGGTGGACCACCCGGTTTTCGCCACGAGATCCTTGATTCGATCCCTTCCCGACTGCGCTTCCAGCGCCCGTACCATCCATGCCACGGCAGGATCCGGGGTCGGGCCCATGGCGAGCCGCGCCCGAAGCCATCGGGCCGCGGCGAGGACCCGGTCACGCGCATCCGATATCTCCTCGCACCGTTCGGCGAGCTCTCTGGCTGCATCCCCGAGCACGAGGTCGAGGTCCTCCGTGCCGCCGGACAGTTCCCCGGCGGCAGCGCCCAGGATCCCATATGCTCCCAGCGGATGGAGCCGGATCCCGAGTACCGCCGTCGGACCGGAGGGTGCTTCGATCACATCCGGGCGTGTCCTGAGGCCGGAAACGCACCGACCGGGGAAGGTCTCTCCCAGGTCGTCCCGGAACGGGGCGCCCAGGTGCACGATGAGGTCGAGGCGCGCCGACGGCAGGTGACGTTCCCTGGGCATGCGGAGCCGGCCCTCGAAGTACCAGATCCCCTCCGCAGCCCACGCGGGGTCGGCAGGCTCCAGGAGAGCAAGGATCCAGTCCCCGAGGGAGGATCGTTCCCGATGGACCCGAACGGACGCGGGGCCGAGGCCGCTCCGGGGCGAGACAGATGCCATGCCCTCGAAGGTGGGCCGTGCCATCACCCCGGGCAAGGAACCAGGAGCGCCAGTCGGGTCCCCCGAGCGCCGGGACTTGACTATGTTCGGAACCGACGTACCGAAGCATGGCCCGCAGCACCCCGGTTTCGAGCGGCCTGCGTCGGTGACGCGCGCGGGACTCGCGTCGCGTGCTGGAACGTCCCTGACCCCGGGAGATTCGATGCGGTTGTTCACGAAGCGGGACTGGGCAGGACCCGGCGGTTGGGTTCTCGTCACCCTCCTCCTGGCGGGTTGCGCCCAGGGGGCCCCCACCGAAGCCGAACCCTTCGCGCCCGGCGTGCTGCCGGACGACCTGGAGCACTACCGCGTCACCCTGACACCGTCTGGCGACACGGCATTCTTCGGTGCAGGTGAGGGCTTCTTTCCCATGACCCGACAGGCCACGATCCACCAGGTCGTTCGCGTGGACGGGGCGTGGGAGGAGGTCACCACCGCGCCCTTCTCCGGAACGTGGTCCGACATCGACCCCTTCATCGACCCGGCCGGACGCCACCTCTACTTCTCTTCGATCCGGGAGGGATCCGAGGCGGTGGATCTCTGGCGGGTGGAGCGGACCGGCAACGGGTGGGGAACGCCGGAGCGCCTGGAGCTCTCTACCGACGACGATGAACTCTTCCCCAGCGTGGACGCGTCCGGCCGCCTGTTCTTCGCGCGCCCCTTGCCCTCCGGGGATTGGGGGATCTGGAGCGCCGAGGTCGACGGCGACCGATGGCTGGATCCGGTGCCTCTCGGGGCAGAGGTGAACCGACCCGGCACATGGAATTTCAACCCGACGGTCACGCCGGAAGGGGATCGGCTCCTTTTCACTCGGCTCGCGCCGGATCAGGCCGCCGCCACCGGCTTCGGCCAGATCCACATCGCCGAGCGATCCGGAGAGGGGTGGGGTGAGCCCCGACCGCTCGGGCCGACGGTGAACACCGAGCAGGACGAGTTCCACCCGTCGCTCTCTCCCGATGGTCGGATCCTGTTCTTCGTCCGGAGGGACCCCCTCGCGGACGAACCTCGTGGCCGGCTCCTCATGGTTCCGCTCCACGGGGCCCTCCCCAACTGAGATGAAGGCCCTGCGAAGCCGACCTTGCGGTCCCTCGAGCCCTCCAGCATGACCACGCTGTCGCCCCGGTTGCGCGCGATTGTTGACGCCCTTCCCCTGCGTCCCGGAATGCGGGTGCTGGAAATCGGGGGAGGGTCCGGTGCGGCCGCCAGGGCCGTCGCAAGCCGCATCGGGGAAGGCCAGGTGCTCATGATCGACCGTTCCGCGAAGAGTGTCGCCCTGGCCAGGGCACGCTCCGTGGCGGAGATCGAATCCGGTCGCCTGAGGGTTCGTGAAGTGGCCGTGGAGGATCTCGAACTGCTCGACGGCGAGGACCTGTTCGACCTCGCCTTTGCGGTCCGCGTGGGCGTGCTCGACGGGAGACATCCAGAAGCGTACCCCGTTGCCCTCCGGCGCATCTCCCGCGCCCTCACCCCCCAGGGGATGCTCTTCATCGATGACGGAGACCCGCTTCGGCGGATCGAGCTCCCCTCCCGCCACGCCCCGGGGGGATGACGACCCCGGCCCCCGAAGGTCACCGAAGCGTGCACACGGCTCCCGAAATCCGCATTCACTACCTCCGCCCCCCGGAACAGGTCACCGTGTACCGGCAGCGGCTGGTCCACGACGACGGCCGGGTCAAGGTGACGCTGGCCCGGGACCTCCCCTTTGATCCGCCCCTTCGCATCGAAGGGAAGGTCGCCCTGGAGCGCGGGTCCGATGCCGTGTGGTTCACCTTTCCGGGGGCCTGGCACGACATCGGTCGTTTCCACCGCGCCGACGGCTCGCTGACCGGGATCTACGCGAACCTGATCACCCCGTGCGTCTTCCAGCCCGGGGGCGACTGGGAGACCACCGACCTCTTCCTGGACCTCTGGATTCCGGCCCGGGACCGGGACCGGGACCGGGATCGGGCCCGGGATGCGACCGAGGGGGCGGGCGCGGCGGACGCCGGCCCCGCGTTCGCGCCCATCCTGCTCGACGAGCCCGAGTTCGAGGCGGCGGTGGATGCGGGGCACCTGTCACCCCGTCACGCGGATCGCGCCAGGGAAGAGGTCCGCCGGATCAGGGAGCTCGCGGCCGCGGGAAGGTGGCCTCCCCCGGTCGTCGGGGCGTGGACCCGAGACCGCGCACTGCGGGCGGTGGGTGCGCCCGACACGCCGGACCCCGGGGGCTGACGCCGAAACGCGCCCCCGGGATCCGGTCGGTCAGGGGGCGCCGGGCTCCTCCGTGGCATCCCCGGCGGGGGCACGCACGC
>JBJHBX010000209.1:0-5666 GCA_050485725.1 Gemmatimonadales bacterium
TCCGATGGATGACGGCACCCGCCGGAACCCGGGCAATTCGGCGGTGGAGCCGGGGAAGCTGCGCATGGCCGCGCTGCCGCGCACGGTCCTCGAGCGCAGACAGGAGTTCCGGTTCCTCCACCAGGTGTACGCCCAGGAACCCGGCCGCGGCTTCTCGCGTTCGGTCGTCCGACGTGGGGCCCAGGCCACCCGTCACGATGACCACTCCACTTCGGGCGATGGCCACCGCCTCGGCGAATGCACGTGCGATCTCTCCTTCGTCGTCGCCGACGGTGAGGACCTCCACGACCCGGAACGAAGCGTCGGTAAGCGCCCGGGCGAGCCAGCGCGCGTTGGTGTCGAGCCTGTCGCCCAGGAGAAGCTCGTCACCCACCGTGAGGACCACGACGGGGGGTCGGCGGTCTTCGGCCGGCCCCATTTCGTCACCCGGTCCCGGAACGGAAGAGTGCCCGGTACTGGTGGAGGTAGACCACGAGCGAGACTACCGTCAGGAGAAGGGCGGCGAGGAGCGTCAGCGCGGTGACGGCACCGTGAAAGGTCGCCCACGCCATCCACGTCCTCGAGTCGATCCACCATTCCTGCGGCACACCCCGCGCCAGCGCGTACCAGAGCAGCAGGCTTCCCGAGAACACGTTCTGGATGAACGCCTTGATCTTCCCCGACTGGCCCGCAGGGATGACCGACCCCCTGCGCGCCGCCAGGCTCCGGAGCACCGTCACGAGGAGCTCGCGTCCGAAGATCACGACGACGACCCATAGCGGCAGGGGACCCCACCAGGGGATGTGCCCCAGGGGGTCCCCCGCCTGCGACACGATGTAGAACGGCACGAAGGTGGAGACCAGGAGCAGCTTGTCGGCAAGCGGATCCAGGAGCTTTCCCATGTCCGTGATCAGTCCGTGCTTGCGAGCCAGATACCCGTCCCACAGGTCCGAGACCGCGGCGACCAGGAAGAGCAGGAACGCGAGCAGGAGATGCGCGGGGCGGGGCGAAAGCGCGAGGACGAATACGACCGGGCACGCCAGGATGCGGCCCACCGTGATGGCGTTCGGCGCGTTGAGCCTGGACGGTCCCGACATGTTCGGCGGGCTCAGCTGAGCGTCTTCACGACCAGCTTGCTCACCGCCCGCAGCGTCTCGAACACTCCGGTCCCCTCGATGGCCACGGCCTCGAAATCAGGTACCCCGGCCGGGTTGAGTTCGCGACGAAGCTCCTCGACGGAAAGCACCCCCGGAAGGTCCCGCTTGTTGTACTGGATTGCGAAGGGGATCGTCGCCAGGTCGAGGCCGTACTCCTCCAGGTTCTCGTAGAGGTTGTGCATGGCCTCGATGTTCGCCTCGGCCCGGTGGGCCTGGGAGTCGGCCACGAAGATGATCCCGTCCACGCCCTTCAGGATCAGCTTGCGCGATGCGTTGTAGTAGACCTGGCCCGGCACGGTATAGAGATGGAAGCGGGTCTTGAAGCCCCGGATCTCGCCCAGGTCCACCGGCAGGAAGTCGAAGAAGAGTGTCCGATCGGCCTCGGTGGCCAGTGAGATCATCTTTCCCCGCGTGTCCGGATCGACCCGCGTGTGGATGTACTCGAGGTTCGTCGTCTTCCCCCCGAGGCCCGTCCCGTAGTAGACGAGCTTGCAGTTGATCTCGCGCGAGGCGTAGTTGATCATCGACATGGCTCAGGCCTCCTCGCGAAAGATGCGGTCGATGCGGGACTCGGCCTCGTCGGCCCAGGCACCACCCACGCCGGCCGAGGCTCCCTGCGAGGTCGAATCGAGGAGCCGCTCGATGGCATCTTGCAGTCCGTGCACGTGGGAGTCGCTCCGGGATTGATGGGTTGGCCACACCTCGGGCCGGTCGAAGAGGAGGGCGACGATCCATCCCCCGCGGAAGCCGTGCACCAGGACCGCGGATTCGGCCCCCTGCTGGAGGAACCCCGAAAACTCTCGTCCGCACACGAGGGAGGCAAGCGCGGCGGCGGCGGATGTCTGGGCCGAAATCAGCGAGACGACGCTCGGCACGTCGACGCCCCCGGTCTCGCCAGCCAGCGCCGAGACCATTCCTGCATCCGAAACGAGAAAGCCCGCGCGCGCCTCGAGGCGATCGACGAGTCCGTGAACCTCCAGCCGGACGCGGGCCTCGAGGGACGCCGTCACGCGCCGGCTTCGTCGAACTGCGAACCGACGCCGTCCGGGATCGGAGCCACGTTGTCGGTCACCTCCTCCCCCATCCGTTCCATCAGCGCCCTGGCACGATTGCGGAGGAGTCGTCGGGGCTCCCAGGCGATGTAGTCTCGGAGCAGGTTCAGGTGGTCGACGGTTCCTCGCTGACGCGAGACGTGCTCGAGCGCCGCCATCCTCCGGAGAGCCGAAGGATGGAAGAGGTTGCGCTGCTGTCGGTGGATCTGGTCGCGGACGAGCAGCGCCGCCATCGTCCCGACCACGCCGACGGCCGCGGCACTGATCGCCGTGATCCGGATCCAGCGCTTCGTATCCTCTTCCATCGTCATCCTTCCTCCTGGCGGCGGGAAACGGTTCCCGCGTCATCCTTCACGATGCCTCCCTCCCCGACCTCCCTGCGCCCGGAAAGCGCCTCGGCAAGGGTCGAGCCATCGACGTACTCGAGGTCGCTCCCCACCGGGATCCCGCGGGCGAGACGCGTGACGCGGACCCCGAGCGGCCGAAGCACGCCTTCAAGGTAGACCGCCGTCGCCTCACCTTCAACGGAGGGGCTGGTGGCGAGAATCACCTCGGTGACCCCGGGCCCCTCGCCTTCTGCGCCCTGGCGGACGCGCGCGACGAGAGAATCCACGTTCAGCGCATCGGGGCCGATGCCGTCGAGGGGGGAGAGCCGCCCGCCCAGCACGTGGAAGCGCCCCCGGAAACGCCCGGTCCGATCGATGGCCTGGACCTCGAAAGCGCCTTCCACGACGCAGAGGACGGAACCGTCACGCGAGGGATCCCGGCAGATCTGGCACACCGGGTCCTCGGTAAAGGCGCCGCACCGGTCACAGCGCCGGACCCGCTCGGCGAGGTCATCGAGGCGCCGTGCCAGCCTGCGAATGTCCTGCCGTTCGTGCCGGAGCAGGTGGTACACGAGCCGGGAAGCGGTCCTCGGCCCGATTCCGGGAAGGCGTCCGAACTCCCGGACCAGCTCATCGATGGCCGACATCCGGCCGCCGCCGTCAGAACCCCGGAAGCTTGAAGGGGAGCGGAAGCCCCCCGGTGAGACCGCCGGCGACCTTCTTCATCTCGGCCTCCTGCAGCTCCGTCGCCTTCTTCTGCGCCTCGCGGATCGCGGCAAGGACCAGGTCCTCCAGCATCTCGACATCGGAGGCGTCCACGACCGAAGGGTCGATGGAGAGCCCGCGCACGCGCCCCTTTCCGTCGACCGTGGCCGTCACCATGCCGCCACCGGCCGCCGCCGGAACCTCCATCTCCTCGAGGGCGGCCTGCACCTCGCTCATCCTGCTCTGCATCTGCTGGCCCATCTGCAGCAACTGACGCATGTCCATCCGGGAACCTCTTGGTCGCGAGAAGTCGTTCGGTGCTTCGTGGGGGGGGAGGCGAGCGTCGGGCGCCGCGCGGACGGGGCCGTCGGCTCAGTCCACCAGGTCCAGGTCGAGCGCTTCTACCGCGTCCCTGAGGGGCGGTTCCCGCTCGAACAGGTCGTCCATGGCGCCCTGTCTGACCGTCGTCGAGGAGATGCGCCCGCCGTTGTCATCGGCACCCGCTTCGTCGATCTCCACGAAGGTGATGGACTCGGTGCGTCCGGTTCTCCTGCGGAGCGCGTCCCTGACGGCTTCCCTGACCTCGCCGGTTCGAAGCCGGTCCAGTGCGGGTCCGGGCGGCAGGGCGACCTCGATCCCGCCCTCGACGCCCCGGACCCGGGCCGCTACCAGGAACGGAGTGAGCCCCGGCGGGATACCGTCACCCGACCGGGCCATCGCCTGCCACGCCTCGACGGGGTCGGCTCCGACCGAGGGGGCATCGGCACCGCTGGGCGCCGGGGCCGATGCGGGACTCGGTGACGTCGAGGATCCCGCGGGCGATGCGGGATGTGGCGGTTCCGGGGCCTCGGGGGCAGGCGCACCCCCGCGTGCGAGCCGCTCGGCCGGCGGCGACGGAGGCTTCCCGGGCCCGGTGTCCCCTGCCACCCCGAGCGCGGCCGGTTCGGTGGATCCCCCCGTACCGCGCAACTTCCCGGTCGCGGGAACCTCGACGGGCACCGGTTCGGGGAGTGTGCCCTCTCCTCCGAGCGCCCGGATCATCGACTCGAGATCAACGGTGCGGTCGATCCACGCGAAGCGGAGCAGGAGGAGCTCGAGGAGCACCCGGGGCTGCTGCGTCCGGCGCAGGCTCCCGTTCACCTCGAGCTCCGCCGCCATCCCCAGCATGCGAAGCAGGTCACCCGGCTCAAAGCACGACGCCCGCGCGTTCCAGTCGTCGATCCGCTCCTCGGCCACCTCGCCTTCCCCGCCACCCACCCTGATCCGCAGCAGGGTCCGCAGCGACTCCACCATTCCATGGTAGAATTCGACCAGGTCGAACCCCTCGTCGAGCAGCGTCTCGACGAGCCGGAACACCCCTGCACGGTCGCGGGCGGCGAGGATGTCGAAGAGGTGCAGATAGTGATCGTCGCCGACGACGCCCAGCACCCTCCGTACCGTCTCGGCGTCGATCTCGCCTTCGGAAAGGGCGAGGACCTGGTCGGCCAGGGAGAGTGCATCCCTCATGCCCCCATCCGCCTTCCGCGCCACGAGGCGAAGGGCTTCATCCGAGGCGGTCACGCCTTCCCTCGAGAGGACGTCGCGAACCCGCTCGGTAATGTCGGGAACGGCCACCCGCCGGAAATCGAAGCGCTGACACCTCGACAGGATCGGAGCCGCCGTCTGCTCGATCTTCTGCGGTTCAGTGGTGGCGAAGATGAAATGGACCCGGGGGGGTGGCTCCTCGAGGACCTTGAGGAGGGCGTTCCACGCCTCGCGGGTCAGCATGTGGGCCTCGTCCACGATGTAGACCTTGTGGCGCCCCTGGTCCGAAGGCGCATACATGGCCCGCTCTCTCAGGTCACGCGCATCGTCGACGCCGCGGTTCGAGGCTGCGTCGATCTCCACGACGTCGAGAGAGGTCGATCCGCTCCAGATGCGCCGGCAGTCGTCACAGGCGCCGCACGGTTCGCCGTCGTCGCCGCGGTCGGGGCAGTTGAGCGCCATGGCAAGGACCCGCGCCAGCGTGGTCTTTCCGACGCCGCGGGGACCGCAGAACAGGTACGCATGACCCACGCGATCCGTGGCGACCGCACGCCGGAGGGTATCCGAAACGTGCGCCTGGGTCGCCACCTCCGAAAAGCGGAGAGGCCGGTACTTTCGGGCGAGGGCGGTGTGGGTCACGGGACGGGGTGCACCCGGCGCAGGCCGGCCAGGGGACAAAAAAATGCCCCAGGTCGACCGCAGCAACGATCACCACACTTACCGCTGCTACCGGCGAGGTCCTGACGGGATTCGTGGGCTTTCGTTCTGCGAACCTGGGGCACGATTGAAGCTACCCGCAATGGCGCCACGCGTCAACGCGACCCGGGCGATTCGGGAAATGAAGCACCCCCGCCGCGGCGGACGCCTCGAGGCCGTCCCGGCTCCCGGACCCAGGCCCCCTCGACCCGCTCCACCCGCGGTCG
>JBJHBX010000210.1:0-5630 GCA_050485725.1 Gemmatimonadales bacterium
TGGACCCGGCCCCAGTCCAGCTCCGCGCCCTTCCGTTCCAGTTCGCCGAGGGCCCGGGCGCCGAAGCGTCCGACCTCGACGAGCACCCGCGACGCGGTGCGCAGGTGGAGGTTCGCGGTCATCATCGACCCCCAGCCGCCGGACCACTCGACACCCCCGCGCACTTTGGTCCCCTTCACGCCCAGTTCCGCGAGCTCACCGGCCAGGAGCGGCTCGATGCCGGGCGGACACTGGGCCAGGAGTCGGAAGCGGGACATGGGCGAGGGGTCGACCGGAAGGGAGAGGCGCGGGGCGGAGGGACCGAATCTGGCGGAACGGCCCTGCGGGTGCGAATCCCCCCGGGACCGCAGGCACCCACCGGCGGTGCCCCCGACTGGCGGAGCCGGCGCCTCCCTGCGAAGCTCAGGGCATGGCAGCCGGCGACGAAAACGATCCAGGCGACGCGGGTCGCAGGCCCGGAGAAGCGGACGAAGGCCCGGCCGGCGAGCTCCCGCCCCCGCCGCCGATGTCGGCCTTCGTCGAGCGCGGCGCCGTTCGCCTCATGGCCGAGGCGGCGGTGGGGGCGGGTGTCGGCTGGCTCCTCGCGGGATCGCTGGGGCTCGCCGACGTCGGGAGGGGAACGGTGGCGCTGGCCGGAGCGGGGCTCGCCCCCCTCGCGCTCCTCCTGACTCCCCTGCACGGATCGATCATGGTGCGGGCGCTCCGCTACGGCGGTGCGCTGGCGGTCCTGGGAATGCTCCTCGTGTCGTTCACGGGGCCCGGACGCGAGCGCCCGGTCGAGGAGCTGCTCGGCATCGGGGTCCTTCTCCTCGGGGTCGGCGCCGTGGGCCACGGCATCCTCCTCATGGGCGGAGGAGACCGGGCCGACTGAGCCCGTGTCAACCGGCTCCCGGGTCCGGAAAGAATTTCCTCGTGGACAGGGGCGGCCACCCCGCCTTATGTTTACTGCGATGGCTCCTCCCGGCTGCGGTGCCCGGGAGCGATCCGACGTCCGATCCGATCTGCCGGTCCAGGAGGTCCCTATGCGCCGAGTTCGCCTGCTTCCGATCTTTACCCTTGCCCTCTTCGCCCTCGTGGCCGGGTGCGAATCCTCGACCGACATCGAGGACGTCACCGCCCAGGGTCGCTGGGACGGCGTGGGTGCCCTGCAAAGCGCCTACCCCGAGGTCCGCCTCGAGCTGTCGGAGGACGCGAATGGCGCCATCAGCGGAACCTGGCGCCGGGGAAGCCAGGTCGGCTCGGCCTCCGGCACGAATGCGAACGGCTCCGTCACGCTTCAGCTCACGGCCTTCGAGGTCGGCACCGTGACCTTCACCGGACGCTTCACGAACCGGTACCGGCTCGAGGGCTCTCTATCGGGCACCTCCCTCGACGGGCCCGCCGTCTTCCGCCGCATCCGGTTCTGACGTAGTGCCACGATCGCGGGCCGGGTCTTCCCGGTTTCCCGCGCCGAAGCCCGTCCCTGAATGGCCCCCCGGAGCCTTGCGCTCCAGGGGGCCGTTCGTGCATATGCAGGTTGCCACGGTCCCGTCCGGGGTCGCATCCGTCCAGGCCTCGCCTGCGGTCCGGCCCTGGCGGCCCGCCCCTCCACACAGGACCCAGGGGTCGATCGCCCATGACCCGCAGCGCTCCCCACCCCCGCGGCTCTCGCGTCCCGCGCCTCGCATCCCGCGCCGCGCCGCGGCGGGCCCTGCGGCGGATCGCCCTCCTCGTGCCCTTCGCGCTCGGAGCGTGGGGGGCGGCGCCGTCCGTGCTCGCGGCCCAGGACACACCCCCCGAACTCCAGGGCATCGACGCCTTCGTCGAGGCCGGCATGGAGTCGTGGGGGATCCCGGGGCTCGGCCTGGCGGTGGTCAAGGACGACCGGGTCGTGCTGGCCCGGGGGTACGGCGTGCTCCGTGTCGGGGAGGCGCGCTCCGTGGGCCCCTCCACCCTCTTCGGCATCGCCTCGGTCTCGAAGGCCTTCACGGCGGTCGCCGTGGGGATCCTGGTCGACGAGGGGATCCTGCACTGGGACGACCCCGTGGTGAAGCACCTTCCCGGCTTCCAGCTCTACGACCCCTTCGTCACCCGGACGGTCACGATCCGCGACCTCCTGGCCCACCGCGTCGGCGTCGGACGGATGACCGGCAACCGGATCACCTGGATGCCGCACCGGGACCGGGCCGAGCTGATCTACCGGATGCGTTACCTGGGTCCGGAGCAGACCTTCCGGAACGGATACGTCTACTCGAACGTCATGTACATGGTGGCGGGCGAGGTCGTGGCGGCCGCCTCGGGCATGAGCTGGGACGACTTCGTCGTGGAGCGCATCTTCAGGCCCCTTGGCATGACCCGGGGGAACACCTCCGTGACCCGGATCGCCGAGGATGACGACGCCGCATGGCCCCACCAGGAGATCGAGGGCGAGGTCGTTCCCATCCCCCGCAGGAACTTCGACAACGTGGGGCCCTCGGCCTCGCTCAACCTGTCCGTCGAGGAGCTCTCGACCTGGATGCGGCTCCACCTCGGAACGCCGGGCGAGGTCGACGGCGTGCGCCTCCTTTCGCCCGCCACGGCCCGGGAGCTGCACAGGGCGCAGAACCGGATCCCCGACGCCGGGCTCGTCGGGGGCCTCTCGTCGTACGGACTGGGCTTTCAGCTCGGCCAGTGGGAGGGCCGACGCCTCTCCCAGCACGGTGGTGCCACCGACGGCATGAACACGACGCTATGGCTCCTCCCCGAGGAGAACCTGGGCATCGTGGTCACGACGAACACCTTCAACAACTTCATGACGGCCCTCGCGCGGCGTGTCGCCGACCGCTACCTGGGGATCCCCGATCGGCCACACGACGTACAACTCCGACAGTCGTTCGAGGCGGCCACCCGGCGGGCCCAGGCCACCCGCGACTCGATCCACGGGGCCCGGGAAACGGGAACCTCGCCGTCGCGCCCTCTCGCCGATTTCACCGGACGCTACACGGATTCCCTCTATGCCGAGGCCGACCTGACCCTCGAGAACGGATCGCTCGTGCTCCGCTTCTGGGAAGACGACACGCAGGTCCTCGACCTGGAGCACTGGCACCACGACACCTTCCGGGCCTCGTGGCGGAACCCGGCGCAGCGGGAGAAGTTCGTCTGGTTCTCGCGCGGCGAGGACGGAGGGATCGAGGCGCTCCACGTGCGCTGGCACCTTCGGCACGACGTGCTGCAGGTGGGGATTTACCCGGCCTGGTACACGCGGGTCGCGACCTTCCGGCGGTCGACCCCACCCACCGCACCTCCTTCACCCTGACCACCGGATGCCGGAAGCAGCGGGAGACCGGAACGTGAGCGCCAGCAGGGGACTCAGGGTTCGCATGGTGGGCGAAGCCGCGGGCGGTGGCGTGCCCGTGCTGATGGTGCACGGGTTCACCGGCTCCGCCGAGGGTTGGGGCGAGGGGATCCTGGAGGGGCTTGCGGGCGGCGGGCCGGTGCTCGCGCTCGATCTTCCGGGTCACGGCGAGAGTGAGCTGGACCGGGACCCCGAAGGCTACACGATGGAGCGGGTGGTGGCGGATCTCCTGCAGGTGCTGGACGAGCGCGGGATCGAGAAGGCGGACTGGGTCGGATACTCGATGGGCGGGCGCGTCGCGGTCGCCGCTGCCGTGTCCCACCCCGAGCGCATCCGGAGGCTCGTGCTCGAGAGCGCCTCACCGGGTCTCCGCACCGAGGATGCCCGCGCACGCAGGCGGCGGCAGGACGAGCTCATCGCGAGGCGCCTCGAGGCCCAGGGGATCGAGGCCTTCGTGGATTACTGGATGGCGCAGCCGCTCTTTGCCACGCAGCTCCGGCTCCCTCCCGCCGTGCTCGGAGACGCCCGGCGTCGTCGCCTCAGGAACCGCCCGCGGGCGCTCGCGAACGTGCTCCGGGGGATGGGAACCGGGAGCCAGCCCTCGTACTGGGACGCACTCTCCGGAATCGATGTCCCCACCCTGCTCCTGACGGGGGAGCTCGACGGGCGTTACACGGGGATCGCGGCCGAAATGGCGGAGCTGATGCCCGACGCCCGCCACGAGGTGGTTCCCGATGCGGGCCACACCATCCACCTGGAAATGCCGAGAAAGTGGCTCGGGGTGGTCGTGCCCTTCCTGCATTCGCCTTCGGAGGCAGGGGCCGGGGACGGCTGAGCGGCTACCAGCTACCGAGTTCTCCGGAGCGGCGAATCGCCTCGCCGAGTCGATCCGCCGCGTTCCGCCAGTTGGTGCGGACCGCTGCGTGTGCGTCGTCTCCGTCTCCACTTCGCAGGGCGTCGAGGATGGCGCCGTGCTCCTCCACCGAGACGCGGATGCGCGCCACCTGCGTCGAGCTGTAGAGCCTCCGGTATCGGTCCGCCTGGGGCTTCACCGACTGGTGGAGCCCCAGGAGCCGCGATCCCGCGCCCGCCTCGACCAGCCGGCGGTGGAAGGTGGTGAAGAGGTCGAAGATCCGGTCCGGCACCGCCGGGGTGGCCCCGGCGGCCTCGAGGAGCGCATCGTCGAGGGCGGAGAGCTCATCCGCGGCCTCCGTCCGCACCACCTCGTCGGCCTCCGCCAGGTTCCTGGCCGCGAGGCCTTCCAGTTCACCCACGATTCCGAACAGCTCGCGGGCGTCCTCCTCGGTGAGCGGCGTTACCGAAAGCCGGAGCTGCCGACCCGGTCCCGCGGCGGTCACGTAGCCCTCCTGCGTGAGCCGCTGGAGCGCCGCCCGAACCGGGGTCCTGGACACCTCCAGGCGGGACGAGAGTTCGGTCTCGATGATGCGTGCGCCCGGGGCGATCCGGCCGCGCACGATCAGCTCCCGGAGCTGCAGGTACACCTGTGTGGTTCGATCCCGCGAGGAGGGGGGCTTCTCTTCCGTTCCTCGAGATGCCTTCACGTGGACTCGCGGGGCTCGGGGGGTCGGGGAGCGCCGGGCCCCGGCGGGGAGCGGGGGCGCGGGTCGGTTCGCCCCGAGAATGCCAGCCCCCCGGCCGAACCGCAAGAAGCCCGCACTTGACGTGGGCACCCGCCCTTCGCACCGTGAGCGGCCCGGCATCCAGTTCCGCATCCAGCCTGATGGTGACCGGCCCCCGGGCCGCGCGCCCCGAACCCGGTTGCGCCCGCGACGGGCATGACCGAACCCAGGAGAGAGTCCCGATGGTCCGCATCCCGTTCCTCCAGCATCCCGCTTCCGGCCTCTTCGCCGCCGTCGCGCTGGTCACCATGGCGGCCGCCTGCGGCACCGAGCCCGAGGCCCGGTCCGAACCCGCGTCGGGTGCGGGACACGAGTTCGGCATCGTCGTGCATGGCGGGGCCGGTACCATTCTCCGGGAGAACCTGACCGAGGAGCTCGAGGCCCGGTACCATGCGGCGCTCGATTCCGCCCTCCAGGTTGGACACGCGATTCTCGAGGACGGGGGATCGGCCATGGACGCGGTGGTCGCCGCCGTTCGCATCCTCGAAGACGAACCCCTCTTCAATGCCGGACGGGGCGCCGTCTTCACCGCCGAGGGGACGAACGAGCTCGATGCCGCCATCATGGACGGCCGCACACTCGACGCCGGGGCCGTGGCAGGGGTGCGGATCTTCAGGAACCCCGTCGACCTGGCCCGCCTGGTCATGGAGGAATCGCCGCACGTGTTCATGGTCGGA
>JBJHBX010000211.1:0-5613 GCA_050485725.1 Gemmatimonadales bacterium
TCGGGCGCAAGCAGGTACCGTCGGATGCCCCGTTCCCCGTCGGCAACGGCGTTCCGGTGGCCCTCGAGCCACCTTTCGAGGAGTTCGCCACGATTCCGGGCCGAGGCCACGAGTGCGGCCCAGGCCGCGGTGTACTGCTGGTCGAGCGCGTCGCGGAGCGTCCGGATGCTTCCGTCGGCCCGTGTCATGGCCAGGCCGCGGGTGGAGCCCTGCTCGTAGAGCATCCCCACCGCACCCTGGTAGCTCCCCCAGGCGGTGGTGTAGCCGGGGAAGAAGAAGTTGTACCTCTCCCCCGTCATGTATTCGTAGCCCTCACGGTCGAAGGCCTCCGCGTGCGCTCGGTTGAAGAGGTCGAAACCCCAGCGGGCGAACTCGGGGAAATACGGGGCCCAGGGATCGGTCGGGGGATCGAAGTAGAACTCGACGTCGGGCCCCATTTCGTGGGCATCCACGAGCACGTGCGGGCGCCATGCCTCGATCGTCCCCACCCGGTTCCGGGTTTCGGGATGCGAGTGGACGAACCAATCCCTGTTCAGGTCGTGGAAGTAGTGGCTCGTCCGGTACTTCGAGCCCTCCCAGCCGGTGAAGTCGTTCGACCAGTCATCGCGATCCGCGGCCGGCAACCGCCCGATGTTCTCGTGGTTGTGGCGGGCGTGGGCGTCCCGACCGTCGGGGTTCAGGATCGGATCGATGAGCACCACGACCTGGTCCAGCACCGCGAGGGTCTCTTCGTCGGTCGCCGTCGCCAGGCGCTCGAGAACCCGGAGGAGGCCCTCGGCCCCGGACAGCTCGAAACCGTGGATCGAGCCACCGAGCCAGACGACCGCGGGCTGGTCCTCCAGGAGGGCGGCGGCCTCCGCGGCGTCGAGCCCGCGCGGGTCCCCAAGGCGCCGCTGCGCGTCCCGGATCTCGTCGAGACGGGCGTGATTCGAGGGCGAGGTCACGATCGCAAGGAGGAGCTCGTTCCGTTCGTAGCTTTGCCCCTGGCCTTCCACCCGCACCCGATCCGAATCCCGCTCGAGCGCCTCGAGATAGCGCACCATCTGGTGGTGAAGGGTGATGCGTTCCCCGAAGTCGAAGCCCACGACCGACCGGAAGGAGGGCGCCTGAGCCGACGCCTCCACCGGGCCTCCCCAGGGCACCGGCGGACCGCCCGCAACAGGAACAAGCACGGCGAGGAGGACCACCGCACGGCGAAGGTGGATCCCGGGTCGGGGCGTCATTCAGGCGACTCCTGCTGGAAGACGGCCCGCGGGGGCACCGCGCTCCGGGGCACTGGGGGAGATGCTACGAGGCGCCCTGCACCGGCGCAACAACGGCCGCACTGCCGGCGTGGGAGTGCGGCCGTGGCGCGGACCGGGAAACGATGCCGGCCGCCGCCCGAGGGCTCGGCGGCTCAGCCTCCGCTGACCCCTGACAGGGTGGCCCTCAGGAGGTCCCTGTTCAGTCGCGAGATGTAGTCAACGCTGATCCCCTTCGGGCACACCTCCTGGCAGGCACCGTGGTTCGTGCAGTTCCCGAACCCCTCCTCGTCGTGAACGAGGACCATGTCCGCGGCCCGCTGGAGCCGTTCGGTCTGGCCCTGGGGAAGGTAGGAGAGGTGCGCCGCCTTCGCCGCCGTGAAGAGCATGGCGGAGGCGTTCGGGCATGCCGCGACGCAGGCGCCGCAGCCGATGCACGCCGCGGCGTCGAAGGCGCGGTCGGCGTCGGGCTTCGGAATGGGGATCGCGTTGGCATCCGGGGCGCTTCCCGTGCGCACCGAGACGTATCCGCCCGCCTGGATGATCCTGTCGAAGGAGGCCCGCTCGACGACCAGGTCCTTGATGACGGGGAAGGCCGACGCCCTCCATGGCTCGATCCAGATCTCGTCGCCGTCGCTGAAGGACCGCATGTGAAGCTGGCAGGCGGTCGTCAGCTTCTGCGGTCCGTGGGCAATCCCGTTGATCACCATTCCGCACGATCCGCAGATTCCCTCGCGGCAGTCGTGTTCGAAGGCGATCGGCTCCCCACCGTCGCGTGTGATCTCCTCGTTCACGAGATCCAGCATGTCGAGGAAGGACATGCTCTCGGATACATCGTCGGCCTGGTATCGCTGGAAGCTTCCCGGGGTCGAGGGACCGTCCTGCCGCCAGACGTGGAGAGTCAGCTTCATCGGTTCGTGCTCCTCACTTGTAGCTGCGCTGCGAGAGCGGCACGTGCTCGAAGGAAAGGGACTCCTCGTGCCGGATCGGGGCGTTTCCGACCCCGGTGAACTCCCAGACGGCCGCATGGGCGAAGTTCTCGTCGTCGCGCTTCGCTTCGCCGTCGGCCGTCACGTGCTCCTCGCGGAAGTGCCCTCCGCAGGATTCGTCGCGGGTCAGCGCGTCGTGGCACATGACCTCGGCGAACTCGAGGAAGTCGGCCAGGCGCCCCGCCTTCTCGAGGGACTGGTTCAGGTCGCTGCCGCTCCCCGGAACCGTCACGTTTTCCCAGAACTCCTCCCGGAGCGCAGGAATTTTCCCGAGGGCCTCTTCGAGCCCGGCGGCGTTCCTGGCCATTCCGCAGTGGTTCCACATGATGCGCCCGAGCTCCATGTGGAAGGAGTCCACCGTCCGCTTTCCCTTCACGCCGAGGAGCCTCGCCTGGGTCGCCTCGGCCTCGGCGACGACGGCCTTCACCTCGGCATGATCCGGATCGATCCCGTTCTTCGGAGCGCCGGCGAGGTAATTCCCCACGGTCAGGGGCGCGATGAAGTACCCATCGGCGAGCCCCTGCATCAGCGCCGAGGCACCGAGCCGGTTCGCGCCGTGATCCGAGAAGTTGGCCTCGCCGATGGCGAAGAGCCCGGGCACGGTGGTCTCGAGATTGTAGTCCACCCAGAGTCCGCCCATCGTGTAGTGGGGGGCAGGGTAGATCCGCATCGGAAGCTCGTACGGGTTCTCCCCGGTGATCTTCGCGTACATCTCGAAGAGGTTCCCGTAGCGCTCGGAGACCACCTCCTTCCCGAGTCGGCTGATCGCGTCCGAGAAGTCCAGGTAGACCCCGTTCTTCATGGGTCCCACCCCCTGCCCCGCGTCGACCATTTCCTTGGCCCGCCGCGATGCGATGTCCCGGGGCGAAAGGTTCCCGAAGGAAGGGTAGATCCGCTCCAGGTAATAGTCGCGCTCGGCCTCGGGAATCTGCGAGGGGTGCCGGTCGTCTCCCGCCCGCTTCGGGACCCAGATGCGCCCGTCATTCCGCAGCGATTCGCTCATCAGCGTGAGCTTCGACTGATACTCGCCGCTCTGCGGGATGCAGGTCGGGTGGATCTGGGTGAAACAGGGGTTCGCGAAACCTGCTCCGCGCCTGTGCGCGCGCCACGCCGCGGTGACGTTGCACCCCTTCGCGTTCGTCGACAGGAAGAAGACGTTGGAGTACCCGCCTGTGCCCAGCACGACGGCATCGGCAAGGTGGGCCTCGATCCGGCCGGTCACGAGGTGCCGGGTCACGATGCCACGGGCCCGGCCGTCCACGACGATCAGGTCGAGCATCTCGGTGCGCGGATGCATCCTGACCGTGCCGGCCGCAACCTGTCGCTCGAGCGCCTGGTAGGCGCCGAGGAGGAGCTGCTGGCCCGTCTGGCCCCTGGCGTAGAACGTCCGCGAGACCTGGGCGCCTCCGAAGGACCGGTTGGCCAGCAGTCCGCCGTACTCCCGGGCAAAGGGGACGCCCTGGGCGACCGCCTGGTCGATGATGTTCAGCGAGAGCTCCGCCAGGCGGTGGACGTTCGCCTCGCGGGACCGGAAGTCCCCCCCCTTCACCGTGTCGTAGAAGAGGCGATGGACCGAGTCTCCGTCGCCCTGGTAGTTCTTTGCGGCGTTGATCCCCCCCTGGGCGGCGATGGAGTGGGCCCTGCGGGCCGAGTCGTGGAAGGTGAAGCAGTGGACGTTGTATCCGAGCTCACCCATCGTGGCGGCCGCGGCACCGCCGGCGAGCCCGGTGCCCACCACGATGACGCTGTACTTCCGCTTGTTCGCGGGGTTCACCAGCTTCATCTCGAACTGGTGACGGGTCCACTTCTCGGCGATCGGGCCCGAGGGGATCTTGGCGTCGAGCTGCATTTCGGCCGCCTTACTCGAAGGACAGGATGCCGGCAAGGACCGCCACGGGGACCGCGGCGTAGCCGACGAAGAGGGCGATCGAGAGCGCCGCCGCGAACGGGCGACGGAATCGGTCGAGCTTCGGGTTCTGGTTCCCGAGCGTCGCGAAGACGCTCCACAGGCCATGGTAGAGGTGAAGTGCGAGCGCACCTACCGCAACGAGGTAGAAGAGGGCAACCGGAACCGACTGGAATCCCGCGACCACGTTGGCATAGACCGAGCCGTACTCGAAGTCCGGATGCACGCTTCCGGTCGTGAGGTGCAGCAGGTGGTAGACGATGAAAAGGAGGACGATGACGCCCCCCCATCGCATCGTGCGCGAGGCATACGAAAAGACCTGGGAGTCCTCCTTCCGGTAGCCCGTTGGGCGGGCGCTGCGGCTCTGGCTCCAGAGCTGGAAGGCGGCCACCGCGTGAACCCCCACGGCCGCGAGCAGTCCCAGGCGAGCGATCCAGAGGAGTCCGTACTCGGGAAGGACCGGGTAGCCGACCTGCCGCAGGAACTCGCCGTAACCGTCCATGGCCTCGGCGCCCTGGAACATCTTCAGGTTGCCGAGCATGTGGGCCACGACGAAGCCCGCGAGCAGGATCCCCGAGACGGCCATCAGGGCCTTCTTGCCCACCGAGGAACGATAGAGGGTCAGGACCTGCCGCATGGAGGCGTCGCTCCTTCCTGGTCAGCCTGCTTCTGGCGTGGTGCTGAATGGAAGGGCCGCGCCGTCCTCGAGGGAGGCGCGGCCCCGGAATCGGTCAGCCGAGGGCGGCCATGGTTTCGCGGACCGCGTCGGCGCTCTTCTGGAGGGCCTCCCGTTCCGCAGGCGTAAGCTCCACCTCGAGGATCTGCTGCAGCCCCCCCTCGCCCAGCTTGCAGGGAACGCCGAGGAAGATTCCATCCTGCCCGTACTCGCCTTCCAGGTAGGCGGCGCAGGGCAGGATCCGGCGCTTGTCCTTCACGATGGCCTCGGCCATCTGGACCGCTGCCGAGGACGGTGCGTAGTAGGCGCTGCCGGTCTTCAGGTATCCCACGATCTCCGCGCCCCCGCTGCGAGTCCGGTCCACCAGGGCGTCGATCCGGTCCTGGGGGAGGAGCTGCGACAGCGGAATCCCGCTCACCGACGTGTAGGATGCGAGGGGCACCATCGTGTCACCGTGGCCGCCCAGCACCAGCGCCTGGATGTCCTCCACGGAGCAGTCCAGCTCGAGGGCAATGAAGGAGCGGTAGCGGGCCGTGTCCAGGACGCCGGCCATCCCGATCACCCGCTCCTTCGGGAAGCCGGAGGCCTGCATGGCCACGTGGCACATGACGTCGAGGGGGTTCGAGACGACGATGATGATGGACTCGGGCGCCACACGAGCGATCTCCTTCGAAACCGCCGTCACGATGCCCGCGTTCGTCTTCAGGAGATCGTCGCGGCTCATCCCCGGCTTGCGGGCGATTCCGGCAGTCACGATGAAGATCCCGGAGCCCTCCGCGGCGTCATAGGAAGTGGATCCGA
>JBJHBX010000212.1:0-5582 GCA_050485725.1 Gemmatimonadales bacterium
CAGCCGCCTGCCGGACGCCCTCGAGGGAGGCGGGAGAGAGGAGGTCGCCGTCGCCCCCGAGGAGTGCCGCCCGGATCTCGGGGGCGTCCAGGCGCACCGAGCCGTCGACCCCCCGGTAGCCCACCACGACGTAGTCACCGTCCTCCAGGTACGCCGGGTGCGGGCGGTGCCCCAGGTTCGACTCGCCGGGGCCGCCGCCCAGGTAGAAGATGGGCTCGCGGCGCACGGCGCCCGTGGCGTGGAAGCGGACGAAGGGAAGGGCCAGGGTGCCTGCCGCCGGATCCCCGTACGACCGCGGCACCACCAGCGTTCCGCAGTCGGCGGGGGTGCGACCCGCGGCCGTGCGCGCCTGGCAGGGGCGGGTGGTGAGGGTTCCCGCCGGCCAGGCCGCGCGCGCACCGGGCTCGGACCGCTGGGGCTGGGCTGCCATGCACCCCGCGAGCGAAAGTGCCAGGAGGAGGGGGCGTGTGCCCGTTCGCATCATGGACGTTGCCGCCTCGTGTTCGGGGGATGCTGAGGAACCTGACGGAGCATACGGCGTAAGGTGCTCGGGCTGCTCGGGCCCCGCAACGGCGGCGCCGGTCACGGGTCACCCCCGCGGCCACCCTCCGGCGCCGCCGAAACCCCAACGTGCCAGGGTCCCATGCCGATCCCCGTCCTGGTCCTTCTCGCCCTTCTCCTTTCGGGATGCATGCGCGGCGCGCCCGAGCACTGGGCGCTCGTCGAGTCGCTCGCGCCGCGGCCGGAAAGCTGGCAGGCCGCCGTCGGGGTCCGGCACATGGTCGTGCGCGAGCCCCGGGGCATCCTCCGGTTCCCCGATGGCGGGAGCCCTCGCATCCTCGAACAGGAGCTGCGGGTGTTCGTGGTCGATGCGCGGGACCGGAGCGTCGTTCGCCGGGTCGTGCTCCCTGCACCGGACGCGTTGCGAAGCTCGTTCAGGGGGACCCTGCTCGGGTGGCGCGGAGATACGCTCCTCGTGGTTCTTTCGGGATGCCCGGAAAGGGAGTGCCACGGGGGGCGGGTCGAGCGGCGGGTCCTGGCGCTTCTCCCGGACGGAGCGGTGCACGATGCGGGGGCCGACCCGGGCCCCCTGGACCCCGTGCCGGGTTCGATGGCCCCCCTGCCGGGTGAGTCGCATCCGGTGCGCTACTCGACGGACGGAAGCACGGTTCGGGTCTGGTGGGAGGACGCTTTCGTGCCTCTGTTCCGCCTGACCGCCGACGGCGAACTCGCGCCCTCGGGCCACTGATCACCGGGGCCCTCCCGCGGGTGGAGCGGCCAGGAACGCGGCGGCAGGCACCACCGTGACCCAGCGCTGCGAGCGGAGCAGCTCCTCCACGAAGGGCCGGTGCGCGGCGCCCACCAGGAAGAGGACCCGTTCGTCGGGGCTGCGGGCCAGGGCCCGGAAGAGGCCCGAGGCGATGTGGGCGTTCCGGGCGTGCCAGAGCATGAGCCGCTGGTGCCCCGCGCCGGGAAGGGCCGTGAACACGTCCCACTGGCTGGCGCGGTCGGCCTGGCTGAAGGCGTCGCCGGAGAACCAGTGGAGGAGCTCGCGGAACCCCCCGGGGGCGGCCGACAGTTCCTCCCACCGCGCATCGAGCCCTGCGTTGAACGCATCGAGGGCCTCGAGGACCCCCGGATCCGCCAGGATGGGCGCCAGCTCACCCACCAGGTCGAGCACGGCGAGCTCGTCCACGAAGGAGTCCACGGCGCAGATCCGCTCGTGCCCCAGGCGCCGCGCCAGCGGAACGGCCACCCGCCAGACCTCGCCCGCGGAGGTCGCGCGGGCTTCGAGGACCCGGGAGGCCTCTTCGCCCAGAGCGGCCGGCGCGGAACGGCGGGTGTCGGCATCGAGTCGGGACCAGGCCAGAACGGCCGACGGCAGGTCGTGGGCCGCAAGGTGCAGCCCGATGGTGCGGAGGGCGCGGGCCGGGGCGTCGTCGGCGTGCGTTTCCCCGTCGCCGGCAAGTTCGCTTCGGGCCGCTGCCGAGGTGATGCCGAGGCGAAGCTGCTGGCCTGCGGCGAGCTCCACCACCCCGGGTGCGAAACCGCGCAGCAGTGTGCCGTAGCGGTCCGGCTCGCGGGCGAGCTCCTCGATGAGGCGGCCGTCCATGGCCTCCACGCAGACCTGCGTCGGAGCGAAGCCGCCCAGCGCCTCGAGGAGCGCCTCGACCTGGGCGTCGGACGGGGCAGGGGAGAGCCCCCCAAGGTGCGGGGTGCCCAGCACCATGACCTCCTGGGCCCGGAGCTGGCCCGGGACGAGGGCAAGACAGGAGGCGAGCAGGCTGAACCCGCCGACCCGCACGGCCCGGCGCGTCGCCGGCATCACGGCTCGGGCCAGCTCAGGACCGGGTTCCCGTCGACGTCGAGAATGCGAAGGACCGGATCGCCCTCTTCGGGTACGCGGAGCTCGATGCGCGGTCGGCCCTGCCCGTCCGACAGGACGAGCGCCGCATCGCCGCTCCAGGTGCGGCCGACGAAGGCGCGTGGGGCTCCGCCGAAGGCTTCCACGACCCTCCGGCCCTGCTCCTCGGGCGGGAGCGCCATGAGGGCGGCGTTCAGGTCGTCCCGGCTCACAGGGGGTTCGAGGCCCAGCGACCGGAACCCCTCCAGGATCGAGTGGTCCGGCCGGTCGGAAACGGAGAGACCGGCGTAGGTGCCTCGGCGATCCTGGTAGTGATGGAGGACCACCGTCTGGTCCTGCTTGTAGCCGTCCATCGAGAAGTGGCGTGCGGCTGAGATGCCGTCGTCCGAGACCTGGTTCCGGAATATCATTCCCCCCACTTCATCGCCCTGCCCGTCGAAAAAGATAAAGGACGGGCTGCGCCGCTCCTCTTCCTGTCCCTCCATGAGCTTCACGCCGTCGATGGTGGCGGCCTCGGGGCGCGCGGAGTTGGCCAGGACGAAGGCGAGGGTGCCATCGGGCTCGACGATCTCGAGCCGCTCGGCCCGGAGCACATCGGTGGCGGGCCGCACGAGGCCCACCCCCATGGTGGCCACGCCCACGAGGGCCAGCCCCATGAGGACCACGGCCGTGCGGAGCTGGCCCAGCTTCCGCTCGAGGTGCCGGAGCTCGGGGGACGAGGGCGTGGAAGGGGTGGGGGCGGTTTCCATGGGCGGCTCTCCTTGGGGAGGGGATGAAGCGTTTCCGGAGCACCCTTACGGTGTAGCCGCGGGGCAGGTTTCAGGGGATGCGACCGTGCCGAAACTCCGTCGACCTGTACGTCGTAAGGGCATGACGTGCCGGGGCGACCTGCCCTGTTGCACCTTCGGCGGGGCCTCAGCGCCTCCGCGCACGTTTCGGTTCACTCTTTCGCGAGGCTTCCACGTGACTCCTTCCCCCGCGCCGCGTTCCAGGGTTCGTCGTCGGATCGTCCTGATTCCTGCCGCCCTGGTCCTGGTGGCTGCCCTGGTGCTGGGGTTTGCCCTGTCGTGGGACCAATCCTGCCCGCAGCCGGTCGCAGCTGCCGACGCCCTAGGCGGTTCGGTCCACCTGGCCTGGACTGCGCCCTGCTACGGGGGTGAGGACGCCCTCCGCCTGGAGCCTGTCGCGTCGCGCGAGTTGGGCTCGGACGAGATCAGGGTGCGCCTCCACGCTGCCGGGGTGAACCCGCTGGACTGGCACCGCGTTGCCGGCGAGCCCTACATCATGCGCCTCTCGGAGGGCCTCGGGCGTCCCGAGGCTCCGCGCATCGGGGTGGACTTCGCGGGGGTGGTGGAGGAGGTCGGGGCCGACGTGACCCGCTTCCGCGTGGGTGACCGGGTCTTCGGCGGGGCAACCGGTGCGTTTGCCGAGTCCCTCGTCGTGCGCGAGGACCGGGTCCTGGCCATGATCCCGGAGGGGGTGGACTTCGAGGTGGCGGCCGCCGTGCCCGTTGCGGGGACCACGGCGCTGCAGGCACTGCGCATGGCGGGCGAGGTCGGACCCGGCGTACGCGTGCTCGTGAACGGTGCCTCGGGCGGCGTCGGCACTTTCACTGTACAGATCGCGAAGGCGATGGGTGCCGAAGTGACCGGGGTCAGCAGTGCCCGGAACCTGGAGCTCGTTCGTTCGTTCGGGGCCGATCACGTCATTGACTACGCCGAGACCGACTTCACCCGGGGTGAGGCACGGTGGGACGTGGTCATCGACAACGTCGGGAACCACGCGCTCCGTGACCTGCGCCGCGCCCTGGAGCCCGGTGGACACCTCGTCATGGTGACCGGTCCCAAGTCCAACCGGTGGCTCGGCCCCGTGACGCGGCTGGCCTGGTCACGCATTACGGACCCCTTCACGGCCGTCGAGCAGCGTTCCCTGCTTGCTTCGCTCAACCGGGACGACCTCGAGCTCCTGGCCGGCATGCTGGGTCAGGGCTCCCTCACGGCTCCCATCGACCAGCGGTTCCCGCTCACGGAGCTCCCTTCGGCCATTTCGTACCAGGGAGCCGGCAGAACCCGGGGCAAGAACATCGTGCAGATCCGGCTCCCGGAGGCACCGGGCCCCGTGACGCCCGAGTAGGGGAGCACGCCGCTCGGCCCACCGGACTTGACCAGCATCGGCGCTTCCGCGACCGTAGCCTTACGATGTAAGATAGCGGGGCTCTGCATCCCTTCCGGCTTCCGCCGGACACACCTTCGCCCGACGAACCTTCACCTGGAACTCTTCATCCCATGATTCGCTTCGATCTCTCTTCCGCCGCCCTTGTCGCGGCCCTCGTTTCGGTCCTTCCCGCTCATGACGCATACGCCCAGGAAGTCTCCCATCCCTTCCAGAACGGAAGGGTGGAGGCGGGCATCACGGGTGCCCGGCCCACGGGCGACTTTCGCGACCAGGTGGACGGAGCCATCGGGTTCACCCTCGGGGCGCGCATCCCCTTCGGCGCCACGAGCCGGCTTTCCGCACGCGTGGACATGTCGGCGCTCACCTACGGACACGAGTCCCGCCAGGTCTGCATGCGCCCCGGTTCCGGATGCCGCGTGGAGGCGACCGAGGCCACGACGAACGACATCTTCAGCCTGGTGGTGGGGCCGGAGCTGAGCCTTGCGGGCCAGCGGATCCAGCCCACGTGGGTGCAGCCGTACATTCACGGGTTCGCGGGCTTCTCGATCTACGCCACCCAGTCGGGGCTCGGGAACTGGGGAACGAGCATTCCCTACTTCGGCTTCGCCACCACGACCAATCAGCGCGATGCCGCATTCACGTGGGGCGGAGGGGGTGGGGTCCGGTTTGCGCTCCCCATTCAGAGCCGCCCGGTCCAGCTCGGGATCGGTGCCCGGTTCCAGCGTTCGGGCGACGTGGACTACCTGCGCGAGGGGGACCTGGTCGACCTCCCTGATGGCAGCTTCCGAAAGGAACTGCAGCGCGGGAAGACCGACTTCGTGGCCTTCACCATCGGGGGATCGGTCGGGTTCTCTTTCACCCGACCCGAGGGCAGCGACCGATGACGGGCGATGCGGCTGCCCCGGGGCCGTTCCGCGAAGTCGCGCGGTTCGCGTGGGATGGTCCGGGGGGAATGACGGCCGAGATGACCGAGGTCAAGGCCGGTTTCGGGCTGGTGAGGGGTCGAACACCGCTGCAGGAACTCCGTGACCCGAATGACACG
>JBJHBX010000213.1:0-5576 GCA_050485725.1 Gemmatimonadales bacterium
TGCACTGACTGCAGACCCACATGGATTCCTCCTGTGCTTCGCGGGATGCCACCGTTCAGGACGGCTCGGGGGGCTCGCTCGACAGGGGGGCGTCGACCAGGTCCCATGCGATCTCGATCAGCTCCAGGTCGAACCACTCGAGGAAGACCTCCCAGCTGCGTTTCGCGGGCCAGCTCTCGCGGTCGGTGGACCACCCGTCGAGTTCGATCTCGAAGAAGAGCGTGTGGTGCTCTTCGATCCAGCTCCAGGTCTCGTCCTCGTCGTCGAACTCGGGCACGAGGAAGGCCTCGGACCAGGGCTCGTAGTCCTCGGCGTCGCCTCCGTGCACCCCCCGCGCCCAGGCGGCGAAGGGCTCCCGGTGCCGGAGCACGACCACCGCGCGGTTGATGAACCATACCGCCTCTCCGTCGTCTCCGCCTCGCTCCATCGATGCCACGGCTCCTCCTCGGGTAAGGGTCGGAGGCTCCGCGCCTCCTCGTTCTCGGGGGATGCGACCCCGGGGGGGCCAAGGTGCAACCGCTGGACCTCCCCCGCCAGCAAGGGCTTGCCCGGGAGCGCCTCCAGAGGCACCGTTCGGAATCCCCTGCGGGCGTCTCATCCCCCGGAACGGAGACGGGAGCGCCATGATCGACGAGCCCCGGATCACCGAAGTGCCGGCGGTATCCGCCGCCATCGTCCGCCTGACGATCCCCAGAGCGGAGATGGCGCAGGCCTTCCCCCGCGCGATCCACGAGATCCTGGATGCGCTCGCGGACCAGGGGATCACCCCGGCCGGTCCCCCCTTCGCACGCCACCTGCGCCATGACCCGGAGGTGTTCGATTTCGAAGTGGGGTTCCCCGTCGAACATCCGGTGCGTTCGCGGGGGCGCGTGAATGGCGGAGAACTTCCTGCGGCGCGCGTGGTCCGGACCGTTCACCACGGGGCCTACACCGGTCTTCCCGAAGCATGGCGTGCCTTCGAGGACGAGGTGCGCCGCTCGGGTCTCGACGTGGTCGACGAGTTCCGGGAGCGCTACCTGGTGGGGCCCGAGTCGGGTCCGGACCCCTCGGGCTGGCGAACCGAGCTGTCGAGGGTGCTCCTGAGCTGATCGAGGTGGGTCTCGGTGGCGGGAGACACGAGGAGCCCGTCGGAAATGGCCGCGAGCTCCTCGGCGTCGCGCCAGGCCGCTTCGAGCTCCGCCAGTTCCCCCTCGAGCATCGCCCGGCGTTCCCGGTCCTCGTGGAGCGCCATTTCGAGCGCCAGCCGCTCCTCGATCGGCAACCGCGCCAGCGAGCCTTCCACCACCTTGCCGTATGAGGGCCACCCGCTCCGCATCACCTCCCGCCAACCGACGCGCCGGAACTCCGGAAGCCCGGGGTCGGCGGCCCGAGCCCGGACCAGCCCATCGACCAGCGCCCCGGGGCTCCCCTCGGCCTCGATCAGCTCCACCGCCGCCCCGACCCTCCGGGCGCCCGCGCCCCGGGCATTGATGCGCCGGAGAAGCCGGGCCGCGACGGTCGTGGCCGTGCGACCACGGAGCTCGGCCCGCCCGCCCCGGCAGGGCACCGAGAGGTACCACCCGGGCGAAGCCGGTCCGCCGTCGTCGTCGCGGGCCCACAGCACGTGCTGGAGCTGGGACCTCCGGACCTCGAGGCGGCGGCCGTCGTCGTCCCTGAAGCTGGCGGCGGTCTGCTCCGGACGCCAAAGCTGCATTGCGTACCAGACGATCGGGAAGGTGCCGAGCCCGAGCAGCTGGCTCCCGAGCACCACCGCCCCCCCACCGGCCACCGCCCCCGCCGCGAGTGCCCCGTACCGCCTTCGCCGCCGACCGAACTGGTCTCCGTAGCGCCATGCCGCGAACTCCGGACGAAGGGGGCGGCCCACACGAACCAGGTCGAGCCCCTCCGGAAGGCGGGCGAGCCCCAGCTCGCCGGTCGAAACCCGGGTCCGCACGCCGCGGTAAAGTCGCTCGCAGGCCTCGATGGCCTCCCACCGCTCCTCCAGGGGCGTCAGGTTCCATCCCTCGCAGGCGCGACAGACGGCCCAGAGCCGACCCTTCTCCGCATCGAAAACGAGGCGGCGCCCCACCGGAAAGGGCTCGACGACCTCGTTCCTGCCGAGGTCCCGGGTGCAGAACATGCAGCGGGTCCACATCAGATCGTCAGGCCACAGCGAAAGCCGCGGGCCGCGTAGTACGAGTCGGCGCCATTGTGATAGATGAAGACGCGGCCGAAGCGCCGGTCGCCGAAGATGGCGCCGCCGAGCTCCCGGACCGCGGGCGGAGTCAGGATCCAGCTCGAGGTCTTCGTGTCGAAGGGGCCGGTCTCCTGCAGGGCCAGGTACTCCGCCTCGTCCAGGAGCTCCGCACCCATTTCGGCGGCCATTTCTCGTGCACTGCGCTCGGGCGGAAACTTCTTCCGGCCCCTGCGGGCCTCGCCGTCGTAGCAGGTGCTTCGTCGCCCCGCCGGCGATTCAGGCGCGCAGTCGACGAAGCGGATCGCCCCGGTCGAGGCGTCTATCCCCGTCACGTCGGGCTCCCCGCCCGATGCCTCCATCATGAGGAGGGACCGGAGTCCGTCCGGGTGTCCTTCGATCCGGGCCCGGACCTCGACCCATGCGATGCCCTCGTGGCGATGCGCGTTCCCCTCGAAGCGCGCCTCGAGGGCTGCGAGGAGTCCGTCCAGTTCAGCGTCGATCATGAGGTCCGACATGGTTGCAGGGTCAATGGGTCACGGCTTCTCCGTCGGGATCTGCGTCTTTCGCGGAAGGGGCATCATCGCCGAAAAGGACGAGTTCCGCCACGAAGGCCTCGGGCGCCGTGTACATGGCAATATGCTCCTGGCCCTCGAGCAGCCGCACGCCGGCACGGGGAAGACCCGAGGCGACGGCATCCGCCCACCTCCGTTCCCGGTCAGGGCTCTCCTCGCCGACCAGGAGGAGCACCGGGGTCTCGAGCCCCGCGAACCGCCCGGGATCGAACCGGTACTCGCGCTGAGCCTCGAGCTCGCGGGGGATCGTGCGGGCGTTGGCGAGCCGGGTCTTCCATGCGCTGGAATCGGCACGCAGGTAGGCGAGGTCCCGTTCAGGCATCTGCACGAAGTCGCGGAGGAAGGCAACCAGGAGCTCCTCCGTCCTGCTGGCGGCCAGAAGGTCACGGCAGCGGGCGATCTTGTCTGAAGAGACCAGTTCCTCCCCGCGCAGAAACACGCCTTCATAGGATGCGACCCGCTCGATCCACCTGGAGTGGAGTGCCGCTTCGAGGGCGATGAGTCCGCCCAGCGAGTGACCTGCGACGAAGACCGGCTCCGCGATCGCGTCGGCCACGGCCGCCACGTCTTCGACCTCTCGCTCGAGGGCGTACCGGGGCCCGTCACCGCTCCCTCCTCTCCCCCTCCTGTCCATCGCGTGAACCGTGAAGTGGCGCTCGAGCTCCGGTCGAACCTGCCGCCAGGTCGTACCGTGGTCGGCGAGCATCCCGTGGACCAGGAGCAGGGGCCGGCCCTCGCCGGAACGCCAGACCGAGAGCTCCGTGCCGTCGGCTGACCGGACCCGGTACCGTGAAGGGTTTCGCAAGGCGGCGTGCGTCCGCTCGTCAGCTGCGAGCGGTCTTCGGTTCGTACCTGAGCGCCAGGGCGCCCGACTCGAACTCCTTCCGGTCCACCAGCACGAGGTCGACGTGCTGTGAAAGCCCCGAAAGCAGGGTCGGGCCGTGCCCGGTCACCCTGGGGTGCACGACGAACTCGTAGGAGTCGATGAGGCCGAGCTCGGCGAGCGCCAGCGGAAGGGTCACGCCCCCCACGGCAAGCCCCCGACCCGGCTCCTCCTTGAGTCGCGCAACGGCCTCCTCCAGGTCACCGCGCAGGAGCTCCGCGTTCCAGTCGACGCGGTCCAGGGTGCTCGAGACCACGAACTTCCGGGTGGCGTGGATCGTTCGGGCGAAGGGCACCATCCACGGCTCCATCCAGTCGGGCGTCACGCCGGTCTCCGCCGGCTCCCGCCACGCCTCCTCCATCATCTGGTAGATGATCCGCCCGCAGAGCAGCCCGTCGGCCTCGGCAAGGTTCCGGGTATGGTGAAGATGCACGTCTTCGGAAACCGGTGCGGTCCGATGATCGCAGCAGCCGTCGAGGGTAATGTTGATCGAGTAGCGAAGGGGTCGCATGGGCCGGGTCTCCAGATCTACGGTTGGGTGCCGCTCTTCGGTTCAGTGCCGCGAAAGCGCATGTACCTGTACCCTCTCGATGCCGAGCTCGTCGACGTGAACCCCGACCAGGCGCTCCGCCAGAACCTGGGTAGGGCGGAGCCCGGCGGGGACCTCGATTTCTCCCGACAGCTCGCCGGTGGACGAAAGGACGAGCCACCGGCCACCGCCCGCGGCGTCCGGGGCGGTCAGGTAATCGCCGCTCCCGAGGCCCCCGAGGGCGGCGGCATGCCTCGCCGGGTCGAAGGGGCGAACCCAGACAAACCCCAGCTCGTCCACGAGGAAGTCCCAGAACACCGAGACCCGGTCCGGAACGGGGGCGCCCTCGATCAGGTGCTCGAAGAGGGGGAGCGGTTCCGGGTGCTCGCGGACCAGGCGCATCGCATCGCCCGGCACCGGCGCATCGGTCGCATCCCACGAGATCTCGCGCACGAGGGTCCCGTCGAGGTCGAACACCTGCAGCCGCGGCGAGAGCGTCTCGCCGACGTAGACCCTCCCTCCGCCGACCCGCACCACCGCCCTCGGAGAGAGGGGGTGGAGGCCGGCACCGCCGTCGAGGGCAATCCGCTCGATTCCCTCGGTCGAGGCCACCGCGCCCAGGTGCTCGCCGCTTGGCGCGAAGGCGTGAAGGGTGACCTGGTCGCGGCTGTTCATGCGCACGTCGGTGATGCCCCCGGCGACCCAGCCGCCCGGAAGCGCCCCGTGAGGCATGGTCTCGGCCGGGACCTCGCCGCGAAGAGGGATCACCTCGACCGTGCCGTCGGGGAGGAACCGGGTGACCCGCCTGAGCCGGCCGTCGGCCACCTCGATCGTGTCACCCCGGCTCCAGGCCGAGCTCACCACGACGAACTCGCCGGGTCCCTCTCCCTGCCGGCCGAGGCTTTCGACGAAGGCGCCGTCGGCACCGAAGATGCGGAGCTCGTGGTCGGCCCCGAGCGGCACCGCCACGCGATCGTCGGGCAGGAGGAAGGGTGCCCGGAGCTGGTGGAACTGGTAGCGCGGATCCCCCGTTTCGACCCCCACCTGGAGGACAGGTGCCGGTTCGACCGCCCTGGGCGTGCCCTCGGGCGCGGCGCGCTGCGCGCCCTCGTCCACGCCTCCGCATCCCGCGAGGAACACGCAGCCGAGCCCCCAGACGACTGCCCGAACGAGCCCCCGTTCAGGCGCGGTGGATCCCGGCCCGCTCCCCCGGGTCCGCCACCCAACCTCGGAGCTGATCACTTCGCGCCTCCGTGTCTTTGCCCGACCCCGCCAGGGTCGGGTCCCGTCTGGAACCGCCTCACCTGCGCATTACCGCTCGAGCCGGTACACGACCACCGCCTCCACGCCGAGGGGGTCACGCTCCACGCCGAGCAGGAGGTCCCGCCCGATGTCGAGAAGCTGGAGTCCCCGGGG
>JBJHBX010000214.1:0-5574 GCA_050485725.1 Gemmatimonadales bacterium
GTCACCTTCCGTTCCCCGCCGACGTCGCCTCCTCCGGAGAGGACGCGCCGTCAGTCCGTTTCCAACACGAGATCTTCGGATCCCTGAAGATACACGCGAAACACCGCTCCAGTCCCATCGAAGGAGCCGAACGCCCCGGGAAGTGCTTCTCCGGGGGCAACCGGCGACACCCCCCCCTCCGAGGCCACGAGCTCCACCCTGCCTCCGTTGACCTGGGCCAGCCTCTGCACGATCGCAAGCCCCAGGCCGGCGCCCTGCTCCTTGTCGGTCACGAAGGGCTCGAAGACCCGCTCCTTCATCTCGGCGGGGATCCCCGGGCCGTCGTCGGCCACCTGGACCACCGCCTCCCCGTTCCACCACGCGGCCGAGAGGTGCACCCTCGTTCCCGCCTGGGCGGCGTTCCGGAGCAGGTTCAGCACGATTCGCTTCACATGGTCAGGGTCCGCTCGCACGATCAGGGGTTCGTCGGGGAGCCGGACCTCGATTCGGCCGCCGTTCCCCTCGAGCTCCATCCGGAGAAGCTCGGCCGCCTCGCCCACGGGGTCCCGCACGTCGTGGAGCAGGACCTCGGGCTCCATCGGACGGGCGAAGGAGAGAAACTCCTGGATGATTCCGTTCAGGTCCTCGACCTCTTCCCGGATCCTCCCCAGGATGCGCCTCCGTTCGACGGGGTCGTCGATGTCCATCGCCGCTGCCGCGAAGAGTTCGAGGCCCCCGAGGGGGTTCCGGATCTCGTGGGCGACCTGCGCCAGCATCAGGCGGAGCTGTTCGTCGCGCTGGATCACGCCCACCCGCATCCGTTCCATGGCCCGGGAAAGGCGCCCGACCTCGTCGCCCCCCTCTTCCGCCACCGGCCGGTCCCACTGTCCCCGCTGGATGCGGAGCGCAGCGCGGGAAAGCCGCTCCATGGGCCTGGCCACCCCTGCCGCCAGCAGGTAGGCGAGCACGATGGCGAGGAGTGCGGCCAGGATCGAGCCCAGGATGAGGCTCTGGCGTAGCTGGACCACGGGATCGAGGAAGTCGGTCCGTACAAGCACCGCGAGCATCGCTTCGGACTCGTCGAGCCTGTGGAAGGCATACTTGTAGAGGATCCCCTCGTCGCCCCTGAAGAGCTCCGTCGTGGCCTGTCCGTTCTCCCAGGCCTCGGAAAGCGCGCTCGGAAAGGCGAAGAACGCGGTCATGGGCGTGCCGATGGGGAGGGCCTCGCCGGGAAGGGTCGAGACGAGCGCGAAGCCATCGCGGTGGAAGACGAAGGCCTCTTCCACGTAGGGAAGGAAGGCGCGAAGGCGCTCCTGCCAGTAGAGCCAGTAGTCGGCGTCCTCGTCGCCGGGGCGGAAGAAGGAGAAGTCGTCGCCCGGGAAGGCCGCACGGGCCGTGGCTCCGGTCATCCAGAGCAGCTTCTCGTCGAGCTCGGCCTCGAGCGCCCGGGTGGTGATCCGCGATGCGAACGCACCACCCACCACCGTTACCAGGAGGGCAAAGGCCACGAGGACCAGCGCGAACCGCCTCCTGAGGCTCATCCGCCGCAGGGAATCCGCTGGGGAAGGAGCTCACCGAATCCCACGGGGAGCGCGCCCCGAGGCGCGCGCACCAGATGGAAGGGGTACTGCTCGAGGGCCGCGGGGGCGCAGAAGTCTCCGGGAACCTCCTCGACGACCTCGACCTGGGTCGTCGCGCCCACCGGAAGGACGCGCCTGACCCTCATCCGGTGGCCGGCCTCGTCCCGGCGCCCCCCGGTTGCGAGGATCACGATTTCGCGGCTCCAGTCCACGACCGGTGGCTCGACACCGGCGCCCGCATGCGCCTCCCAGAAGGCCGCCCACCCCGCGGGAGGGCTCCCGTCGGCCGATGCGAAGGCCCTTGACCCCGGCTCCCTGGCGGTCGACGAGGCGCCTCGGTCCAGGGTCGCGAAGGGAAGGCTCCCGTCGAAGATCGACCGCTCCGAATCGCCAACGGTGAAGGAGCGGGTCAACTGCACCGCCGTCACGACCCGGGCGGCTCCGGCATCGGGACCGGCGGAACCGGGCGTCACCGTGAAGAGATTCCCGGTGGCACAGCGGGTCCAGACGGCGAACTCGTCGCGGAAGCTGTCGACCATCGTGAAGGTGACCCGGGCCCGCCCCTCGCCACAGCTCGTCGGTCCGCCCTGGGTCACCTCTCCGGGAAGCCTGAGCCCCGGGGTCTCGTTCAGCTGCTGCACGAGCGATGCGTACTCGGGGCCCTGCTCACCGGGGTTCGTGCGGCTTCGCCGCGTGATCTCCTCCCCGAGCACGTTGCCGTAGTAGATGCGCTCGACCAGCACCCAACGGCCGTCGGAACCCCAGACCAGGGTCCCTTCGAGTCTCCCCTCCCCCCCCGCCAGCGGGACCTCGACGTCCGCCCGCAGCTCCCCGATCTGGGCGAAGCGGGGCGACGGAACGACCGTCGTGGTCCCCTCGCACCCCGAAACCAGCGGGAGCAGCAGGGCCGCGCCGAGAGCCGTCCCGAAGGCAGCCCGCGACCGGCCTCGCCACCGGCTCGCACCGGCCGAGCCGGCTCGGGTCGCGGGGTTGACGTTCCGCGATCGGGGGGAGATCTCTTCGTGATGAACCACCGTGACCGCCTCCGTGACCTCCTCGTGGAGCGCTCGCTCGAGCGGGGCGACTTCGTCCTCGCGAGCGGCGCCCGTTCAACCTACTACATCGACGCGCGGAAGACCCTCTTCTCGGCCGAGGGCCAGTTCCTGGTTGGAATCGAGGCGCTGCGCTCGATCCGCGAAGCAGGGCTCGACCCCCGCTGGGTCGGAGGGCTCACGATGGGTGCGGACCCGGTGGCCTTCGCCGTGGCGCACCGCAGCTGGCTCGACGAGACCCCCATCCAGGCGTTCTCGGTCCGCAAGGAGGCCAAGGGCCACGGCGCGGGATCGCGAATCGAGGGGGGGCTTCCCCCCGGCGCGTCGGTGGTCGTCCTGGAAGATACCCTGACAACCGGCGGAAGCGCCCTTCGCGCCATCGAGGCGCTCGAGGAACACGGGGTGAGGATCCTCGCCGTCCTGGCCGTGGTCGACCGGGAATCCGGGGGCGCCGCCGCCCTCGAGGCCGCTGGCTACCCTTCGCTCCGCCTCTACACCGCAGGCGAGCTTCTGGCCACCTCGGACCGGATCAGTCCACCAGCCGAAGGGGCATGACCAGGCAGAGGTAGTCCATCGCCTCGCCGTCTCCCCCCGCCACCGGCTCGAGCACTGCGGCCCGCTCCGGGGCCTTGAAGCTCATCTTCACCTCGTCGGTTCCAACGTAGCGGAGTACCTCGAGCAGGTAGTTCGCGTTGAAGCCGATCGTGATCGGCTCGCCGTCGTAGCTCACCTCGATTTCGTCGTGGGCCTCGCCGAGATCGGGGGTCAGCACGTTGAAGTTCATCCGCCCGGGCTCGAACTCCAGGCGGATCCGGTGGGTCTGGTCGCTGGCCACCGCCGCGACGCGCCGCACCGCCGACTCGAGGGCCTTCCGCACGATGATCGCCGACTTGTCGTTGTCCCTGGGAATGACCTGCTCGTAGTTCGGATAGGTACCCTCGATCAGCCGGGTGTAGACCTCTGCGTGCCCCGCCCGGAATCCCAGGTGGTTCTGCTCGCGCGCCACCGATACCTCGTCCACGTCGGTGAAGAGTCGCTGCACCTGCTGGAGTGCCGCCGGCGGCACGATGAGCTGTGTGGTCGTCTCGAGCGAGGGGCCGGCCGGAATGCGCATGCGGGCCAGGCGGTGTCCGTTCGTCGCCACCATCCGCATCTCGCCGTCGCGGAGCTCCCAGAGGACCCCGTTCAGGACCGGTCGGGACTCCTCGGTCGACACCGCGAACGCCGTGTGCCGGATCAGCGAGAGGAGGTCCTTCCCGGCGGCCTTCCAGCTCCGGTCGAAGTCCACCGACGGGAGCTGGGGGAAGTCCTCCGCGGGAAGCCCGTTCAGCTTGAAGTGGGAGCGGCCGCATCGCAGCTCGATCTGGTCCCCGCGTGTCGAGATCTGCACGATCTCGTCGGGAAGCTCCTTCGCGATCTCCTGGAGCTTTCTTCCCGGCGCCGTCAGCGCACCCCCGTCCTTGACTTCGGCCGGCACCTGCAGCCGGACGCCGACGTCGAGGTCCGTGCCACTCATGCGAATCCCGTCGCCCGCCGTTTCGAAGAGGATGTTCGACAGCACCGGCAGGGTCGTCTTCGAGGGGATGCTCGCCGAGACGGCGGCCAGACCCTGGTGGAGGTTCTGGCGGGTGATCGAGAAGTTCATGGGGACTCCGGCAGGTGGAGGGTTCGGGGAAGCTCTCCACGGGAAGGGCTTCCTTCTTCTCTTCTTCTATCTGTAACAGCAGTAGCAGTAGGGGATGTGGAGCCGTGGAAGACCCCGGACCATGATACCCGAAAGCCCCGCCCTGCACCACTCTTCGCCCCGTCGGGGGGTGTGGAACCGGTGTGGATGGCGCGCCCCGGTTTTCCACCTCGTCCACGGTCCTCGCGGCGGCGTGGAAAAGAGGGACGTCTTCCACGGGGTTCTCCACGGGAAGGCCTCGTCCGAACGGAGCCCGCCCTCATTCCTCGATCGCCTGGCGAAGCTCACGCACCCGGGCGGCGAAGTCCGGGTCGGTGGCCAGCTCCTCCTCGACCTTCCGGATGGAGTGGATCACGGTGGAGTGATCCCGGCCTCCGAAATGTCGGCCGATCCCCACGAGCGATTCGTCGAGAAGCTCCTTGATCAGGTACATGGCGACCTGACGGGGAACGGTCAGTTCGCGCGTCCGCTTGCGCGACTGGAGCCCGTCGACGCTGACTCCCCAGGCCTCGGCGACCCGGGCCCGGATCGAGGCCGGCGAGGGGCGGCTTCCTGCATCGCCCGAAAGCGCATCCGTGCGGAGCATGCCCCGTAGCGCCTCGCGCGCGAGCGCCTCCGTGACCTCTTCCCTCCGAAGGGAGGAGTAGGCGAGGAGCTTGATGATCGCACCCTCGAGTTCCCTGACCGACGAGGTGCAGGACCGGGCCACGAAGTCGATGACGGCGTCCTCGAGGAGGAGGCGGTCGTCCTCGGCCTTCTTCCTGAGGATCGCGACGCGCGTCTCGTAGTCCGGGGGCTTCATGTCGACGACAAGCCCCCACTCGAACCTCGAGACCAGGCGGTCCTCGACCCCCGGCAGATCCTTCGGCGCGCGGTCGGAGGTAAGGATGATCTGCTTCCCGGCGTCGTAGAGGGTGTTGAAGGTATGGAAGAACTCCTCCTGCGTGCTTTCCTTCCGGACCAGGAAGTGGACGTCGTCCACCAGGAGGAGGTCCATCTGTCGGTAGTGCCGGCGGAATGCTCCGGTCGTCGCCGTCTGGATGGCGCCCACGAGCTCGTTCATGAAGCGCTCGGCGCTCACGTAGGCGACCCGACGCTCCGGATGCCGGGCCAGGATCTCGTGCCCGACCGCGTGCATCAGGTGGGTCTTGCCGAGCCCCACGCCCCCGTAGATGAACAGGGGGTTGTAGATCCGGGCCGGTGTCTCCGCCACGGCGTGGCTCGCTGCGGCGGCCAGCTGGTTGTTGTTCCCGACGACGAACCGGTCGAAGGTGTAGCG
>JBJHBX010000215.1:0-5549 GCA_050485725.1 Gemmatimonadales bacterium
CCCGGTCGGGGTCACCTCCGGAGGCGGGCCAGCTCGACCTCGGCGGCGATCCGTCCGAAGCCGGGCCACCACGGATCTTCCATCAGCTCCTCGAGAAGGCCCTCGGCCCCTGCCGTATCGCCCCGTGCCAGCCGCAGGTTCGCAATCCCGAACCCCACCGTCTCGAGGCGGTAGGGCCCGTCGGGACCGATGTCCAGGAGCTCCTCCTCGGTCTTTTCGCCGCGGTAGAGGAGGAGGTTGTGGTGGTAGGCCACGTTGGTCCGCACGTCGAGGTCGGCGGGAAGGGCCCGGTGGAGGGCCTCGGCCTCGGCTTCCCGGCCGGCCCGCAGCAGGGCGCGCACCGCCCACTCGGTCATGGCCGCCAGCGACTCGGGGTCGGTCTCGTTGGCGGAGCAGCCCCGGGATCCGGGCGCCTCCTCCGACGCCCCGTCCCCTCCGGCCTCGAGGCAGCGAAGGTAGGCATCGGCCGCGTCTCCGAACCGGCCCGCCAGGAAGTAGGCGAGCCCCAGGTGGTAGGCCACGTCCCAGTCGCGGGGGGCCAGCTCCCGGGCGCGCTCCAGGTCGCGAATCCCCTCGTCGAACTCCCTCACGGAGAGGAACCGGTGTCCCCGGAACCGCCAGGGGCGCCAGTCGTCCGGGTCGAGCTCGATGGCCCGGGTGTAGAAGGCCATCTCCTGCCGGTACTGCCAGGCGTTTCGCCGGACCCTTCCCGCCTCGATCAGAAGATCCACGTTCTCCGGATCTTCCCTGAGGGTCGCGTCGGCATCGGCAATGGCGTCCGCCACGGCGTCATCCACCGGGTCGAGGGCCCGCAGCTCGTCACCCAGCAGGGAGACCGCCTGGAGCGAGCCCGCCCCATCCTCCGCCATGATCTCGGCGAGCCACCCCGGCATTCCCGGCTCGGCCGTCTCCGCCGTGTCGGACGGGCCATCGGCCGGTGGACCTGCGCAGGCCGTGAGCGAGGGGATGAAGAGCAGGGACGCCAGGAAGGCGAAGGGGACCCGGAAGCGCACGGCGGGCGGGGAGGGGCGAACGCGGGCCATGCGCCGGGAAGGGCGAGACGGATCCGGAAGGGCGGAACGAAGCGGCGTACCGGGGACCATGGCAGAAGACCTCCGACGAGGGTCACGAGCCGTACCACCTGTGCGTGCGCCAACGTGCGCGGCGACCCGGGCCCAGGCAAGACCGACCGCGGACGCGCGAGGGAGATGGTGAACAACGCCATCGACGGCACGTGATTCGGCGCGGGCACGGGTAGTCTCCCGGGCGACGTAGACCCGTGCCGGCGTGGAACGGGTCGGCAATCGCTGGCGGAGTTCGTCGTCCTCAGCGTTACCCAGCGTGCCAGCGTCTCCCCGAGTGGCCACGATTGTGACTCCCGTGATCGGCAGGAGGCGTCATGGGGGACGGGGGCGTGATCAGCGGGTGGGGTCATGGGGACCGGGGCGTGATCAGCTGGAGGCGTCATGGGTAACGGTGGCGTGACCGGCTGGATGGGTCACCGGCGGGGGGCGTCATCAGCGGGGGCGGCCCGGCGGCGACGGTTGCAAAGCTGTTACATGATCGTGCCGATCTCGTGCGGCTCGGGAGATAGCCTCGGAAGGCTGCCATGATTCGCGGCTTCGGCTCCGTGCATCCCGGGACTCTCCCTCTCGCTCTCGCGCCCCTGTCTTGACCGCTTCCGAGCCCCCCTTCGTCCGCGCCGAACCCCCGGCCCTCTTCCGGGTCGTCCTGGTGCTGGTGCTGCTGTACGGGTTCCTGGTCGGGGTCTCCCTCCTCGAGGTCGGCATCGCCGCCATGGGGCAGGGCTTCCAGACGGCCTTCATCGAGTCGGTCCGGAACCCCCTTTCCGGGCTCTTCGCCGGGATCCTCCTGACGGTGCTGGTGCAGTCCTCCTCCGTCTCGACCGCCACCATCGTCGGGCTCGTCGGGAGCGGGACGGTTCCGGTGGCCCTGGCCATCCCCATGATCATGGGGACGAACATCGGAACGACGGTCACGAACACCCTGGCCTCCCTCGGGAGCATCCGGCGCAGCGAGGAGTTCCAGCGCGGCTTCGCTGCGGCCACGGTGCACGACTTCTTCAACCTGCTGGCGGTGCTGATCCTGCTCCCCCTGGAGCTCGCCACGGGCATGCTGGGCCGCATCGCCACCTGGCTCACCGGGATTCTCCGGCGCGCCGAGATCGACGCCACCGCACCGGGGGCCAGCCCGATCCGACAGGCCGTCCGGGTCCCGGTGGACTTCGTGCGCTCCTTCTTCGAGACCGGGGTTCCGGCGGGGATCGTCTTTCTCCTCCTGGGCCTCGCGCTGATCTTCCTGGCCCTCACCTTCATCACCCGGAACATGCGCCAGCTCGTGGCCGGCGGGGTGCAGAAGGCCATGAACCGCTTCATCGGCGGGGGAGGCGGGGCCTTCGGGATCGTGCTCGGGATCCTGGTCACCGTGGCGGTGCAGTCGTCGTCGATCACGACCTCGATCCTGGTACCCCTCGTGGCGGCCGGCGTCCTCTCGCTGCGGAGCGCCTATCCGATCACCGTGGGGGCGAACATCGGCACGACGATCACCGGGCTCCTGGCATCGCTGGCCGTGCTCCTCCCCGCCGGTCTCACCATCGCCCTGGTCCACACGCTCTTCAACGTCTTCGCGATGCTCATCATCTTTCCCTTCAAGCGGATCCGCGACATTCCCATCGTGGCGGCGGAACGCTTCGCCGGGGTGGCCGTGAAGCGGCATGCGATCGTGGCGGCGTACACGCTGGGCATGTTCATCGTCCTTCCCCTGCTCGGGGTCGTCCTCCTTCCCTGAACACCTACGGGGCCGGGGGTCGCTCGTGCCCGGTCGCATCACACGAATTCCCAGAGGAGCACAGCCCATGTCGATGTTCTTCCGGCTCTTCCGCGGAGAGGCCACGAACCGCCTCTCGGAGATCGGCGAGAAGGTGCAGCGGATGCTTGCCAACGACCGCCGCGAGTTCGACCTGGCCATGTCGGCGCTCCTGGGCGAAGTCCGCTGGGACGAGGTCACCAGGGAGGTGCGGACCCTCGACCGCGAGGTGAACCGCCTGGAGCGCGAGGTCCGTCGGCATCTCCTGGTGCACGCGTCGGTCTTCGGGGCCATCGAGACCCCGGCGGTCCTCGTGTACATGTCCATCGTCAAGGACCTGGAGCGCATCGGGGACTACGCCAAGAACCTGCTCGACCTGGCCCGCGACGGGGCCGACTTCTCCCAGGTCGATGATGTCGAGGAATGGCAAACGCTCTGGCGCGACCAGGTCTCGGAGCTCATCGGCGAGGCGGCCGATGCCTTCAAGACCTGGGATGCGGAGCGGTCCCGCGCGCTCCTGCGCCGGTCGGAGGGCCTCCTCGAGGAGTGCGACCTCCGGGTTTCCGCCATCGTTCGCGGCGAGGACACGGGACCCCAGGCCGTGAGCCGTGCCCTGGCCCTCCGGTTCCTGAAGCGGGTCGTCGCCCACGTCATGAACTTCCTCACCGCGGTGGTCATGCCGCTGGACCAGCTCGACTACTTCGACGAGGACCCCGAGGACCGCGACGACAACACCGGATCGCCCCGGGACCAGGCCGGGGGTTCAGCGACCTGAACCCACCCCCGTCCTCTCGTGATGCCGCGCGATCTCCTCGTCGGAGAGGCGCAGGAACCGGGCGGCGTTGTTGTAGAGGATGCCGCGCTTCTGCCCCTCGCTCAGGAAGGGCGCCTCCTCGATCACGGCAATGCTCCGCTCGATGACCCCGGGCCAGACCATCTGGTCCGAGCCGAAGAGAATGCGCTCCTCGAAGCCGGCATCGACGAGTCCCTGGAGGAAGCGGTAGAAGGCCGGCCTCGGCTGGGTGAAGACGATGACACCCACGTCCACGTAGACCTGCGGGTGGGCGTAGAGAAGGGTGAGGGTGTGCTCCAGCAGGGGGTAGCCGGCGTGCATCAGGTAGACGCGGAGCCCGGGGTGCCGGACCAGCACCTCTTCCATGGTGAAGGCGGAGTGGAGACTCCCGCGGTAGCCATCGGCACCCATGTGGACCACGCCCGGAGGCCCGGTTCCCACGTGGATTCCCACCGGCAGGTCCAGCTCCTCGGCCAGCGCCCAGTACGGGGCGAGGGCCTCGTCGGCGGGATGGATCCCCTGGTACTGCGTCGTGACCTCGCCGAGCACCGCGAGGTCGCCGCGCGCGTGCATGGCGCGGAGGGTGTCGAGGGGGACCTGCCCCTGGCCCAGCTGGAGCGTCAGTGCCGGGATGACCCGCTCCGGGCTCTCGCTCCGCCACATCCGCACCAGCGATGCGGGGCCGCTCGTGACCCCGTAGACGTTCAGGCGCTCCAGTGCGTCCAGCGTCCCCCGCATGAGCGCCTCATCGGTCTCGGGCGACCAGACCGGATCCCCGCAGGGGGGATCCTTCTGCCAGCGGAAGAAGGCGTCCACCATGGCCTCCATGCCGGGGTCCCATGCCGCACCGACGGGGGCCGGGGTGCACATGGCCAGCGGAGGGGGCCCGTTCGACGCCGCCATGGTCGCATGGAGGTGCATGTCGATGACGGGGAGGGGGCGAAGGGTCGTCCCCCCGACCTCGCCGTTCTCCCCGCCGTTCATGGCGCGCCCGCGGCTCCGAGCGGCGAGATCCCGGGGAATCCGCACCGCGGGGGGAGCTTCCGTCTCCTGGTCCCACGCGCGCACCAGGTGACCCAGCGACGGGTGCCCCCGGGTGTCGAGCAGGGCGAGGAAGGCCTCGTCGTCCAGCCGTCCCGGGGTGTCGCGGAAGGCGTTCCAGAGGCGCTCAACCACCGCCGTCCCCGCGGCCTCGTAGACCCGACGCGCCCCCTGGTGCCAACGGGACTGGAACCAGCCGTAGTTCTCGGGATTCCGGCCCACCACCTCGCCGATGCGCTCCTCGACGTCGGCGAGGCGGGTGAAGTCGAAGGCCGCACTCCCCCGGGCCACGACCACGTCGGGAAAGAGGGTGAGGGCCGGAAGATGCTCCGGGGCGACCTCCTCCACCCAGGCGTGCAGGAGGAGGTTCGGGAAGAACTCGTTCATCCAGTTTCTCTGCATCCTCACCCCGCCCTGCCCCACGAAGGCATGCCCCAGCTCGTGCACGACCAGGAGGTCGAAGAAGGGCGCGCCGCGCACCCCCCCGGAGCCGTCGCCGTAGACGTGGTACGCCGCCCGTGCCACCTCGTCGGGAAGGGAGGCGGGATCCGGGACCTGCGCCTGCCAGAAGGCGTTCTCCCGTGATGCCACGACCAGGGTTCGTCCCCCGAGGATGTGCGGCATCCCGTAGACGGGGAAGCCCGCGTGCTCGTCCCAGTCCGCTTCGGCCAGGACCCGGAGCTCCACCTCGGGCGTCACGCCCAGGCGCGGGGCGAAATGCTCGAGGGCAGAGGCCACCATGTCGGCAATGAACCGGGCCCGCGCCTCCTCACCCGGGCTCGCGAGGACTGGAAAGGTGTAGCCCTCCAGCGAGACCAGGTCTCCCGACCCCTGAACCGGCGCGGCGGGCCGCTCCGGGACCGAAGCCAGGAGCGGCAGGACGAGGACG
>JBJHBX010000216.1:0-5537 GCA_050485725.1 Gemmatimonadales bacterium
GCGGGTGTCCACCGCGCGCCCCGGCCCCACGAGCCCCGGCCACCAGGCCTCGGGGTCGGGCTCGCCCGTGAGCGAATGGAAGAAGAGGAGGACGTTCGAGCCGTCGCGGGCCGGGGCGGCCCCCCGCAGTCGCCAGCGGGCCGGGCTCACGACGCCCTCCTCCGACGAGTTCGCTCGATGTCGACGACGGTGCCCCCGGGCCGAAGCGCCGGCGCCCGGAAGTCGTGCACCCGCAGCCGGATGCCCGCCGCCCGCGCCCGCTCCGCCGCCTCGACCTGCACCACCCGGGCACCGGCTCGCGCGAGCTCGACGAGGGCGCCGGGCGAAAGGGTCGGGAAGGGATGGGGTCCGGGGGCAACGTGGTTCGCGGCCCCGGCGGCCACGGCGCCGGCCGGGGCGGCAGGCGCTGCGGTGCCGGGATGCGAGGCGTTGGCCGCCGGGGCACCGCGGTTCGCGGCGTCGCCGCCCGCACTCCTCGGGTCCTCCGCAAACACCCCCGCCACGTCCTTCGCCAGGCGGCACTCCGCCGCACCCAGCGCCTCGGCGAGCGCCACTGCCGTAAGGTCGGAGCCGCCTCGGCCCAGCGTGCGGAGCTCGCCGTGCACGTCGATCGCCTGAAAGCCCGCCACCACCGGAACCCATCCCCGGTGAAGCGCCAGGCGGAGAGGCGCCGGATCGACCACGACCTGGCCGTCGGGGAGCACCCCGAGCCCCGCCTCGGGCCCAGAAAAGCTCCGCGCCGACACCCCGAGCCTGAGCAGGGCGAGGGCAAGGAGCGATGCCGAGCGCTGCTCGCCGGTGGCCAGGAGCCGGTCCTGCTCGCGGTCGGCAGCCGAGTCCTCTCCGGCCAGGGTGAAGGCGTCGACGGTCCGGGTGGCGTCGGCCCGCGCCAGCAGTCGGTCGGTGGTGCGCCCCGGCGCGCTCGCCACCACCACCGGAACCCGCCCCGCACGCACGAGCGCCGCCACCCGCCGGGCCGAGATCCGGACCCTGGAGGGTCCGCGCAGCGCCGCCCCCCCGAACTTGATCACGAGGTCCGGCGCCAGCAGTTCGAGGCCCCTGGGGTCGGGGGCTCCCGCATCCCCCGCATCACGCCGCGGCATGGTCCGCGGCCCCCCGTTCCGCCTCGTCCCCACGGTTCGCATCCTCAGCGCGCCCTGCATCCCCAGCACGCGCCGCATCCCCAGCACGCCCCGCATCCCCACCGCGCCCCGCATCCCCCCCAACCCGCGCCGCGGCCGCGAGCGCCCGCTCCAGGTCGCGCACCAGGTCCTCGGAATCCTCGATTCCGACCGAGATCCGGATCCGCTCGGGGGTGACGCCCGCCGCGCGCCGCTCGGCGTGGGTGAGCTGCTCGTGGGTGGTGCTCCAGGGGTGAATGATCAGCGACTTCGCATCGCCGACGTTCGCGAGGAGCGAGAAGAGCTCCGAATGCTCGATCACCGCGCGCGCCGCCGCCTCGCCCCCCGCGACCTCGAAGGTCAGCACGCCGCCGAAGCCGCCGCCGAGCAGCCGCGCCGCCACCTCGTGGCTCGGATGCGAAGGGAGCCCGGGGTAGAGCACGCGATCGACCTGCGGATGCGCCTCGAGGAACCGCGCCACCCGGAGCGCGTTCTCGGAGTGCCGGCGGATGCGGAGCGGGAGCGTCTCGAGCCCCTGCAGCAGGAGGAAGGCGTTGAAGGGCGAAAGCGCCGGACCGATGTCGCGGAGGAGCACGGTGCGGAGCCGGATCGCCCAGGCCAGCTCCCCGAAGGCCTCGGCGAAGCGGAGCCCGTGATAGGCGGGCTCGGGATCCTGGAAGAAGGCGCGGAACCGGGGCTCCGAACCCCAGTCGAAGCGCCCCGCATCGACCACCACCCCGCCAATGGCCGTGCCATGCCCGCCGATCCACTTCGTGGCCGAGTGCAGCACGATGTCGGCGCCGTGCTCGATGGGGCGCGCCAGGATCGGGGTCGCGAAGGTGTTGTCGACGACCAGCGGAAGGCCGTGCCGATGGGCGACCTCGGCCAGGGCCTCGAGGTCCGGCACATCGAGCGACGGGTTCCCGATCGTCTCGACGTAGACCGCGCGCGTGGTCTCGTCGATGGCGGCCTCGACCGCCTCGGGGTTCGCCTCGGTGAAGCGGGTGGTGATGCCGAGGCGCGGAAGGGTGTGGCGGAAAAGGGCCACGGTGCCCCCGTAGAGCGCCGTCGAGGCCACGATCGAGTCGCCGGCCTGCGCCAGGTTCAGGATGGCCAGGGTCTGCGCCGCCTGCCCGCTCGCGGTGGCCACCGCCGCGACCCCGCCCTCGAGCTCGGCCACCCGGCGCTCGAAGACGTCGGTCGTGGGGTTCATGATGCGGGTGTAGATGTTCCCGAACTCCCTGAGCCCGAAGAGCGATGCGGCGTGCTCCGGCGAGTCGAAGACGTACGAGGTCGTGGCGTAGATCGGCACCGCGCGGGCGCCGGTGGCCGGGTCGGGCTGCTCCTGTCCGGCGTGGACGGCGATCGTGTCGGGGTGCAGGCTCTGCGGCTGGGTCGGGTTCGACATGGGTCGTTTCTCCGTGGATGCGCACTCGGGGGGCTCTCGAGGCCGTCGCCGCGAATGGCGTGGATACGAAAAAGCCCGGCTCCTCCGAGGTGAGGGGCCGGGCGGGAAGCGCTTCGTCTGCGCCTGTTCAGCTCAGGATCCGGGTGGTCCTCCCGGCTTCCGGCTGCCGCCGACCCCGTCACGGGTCATGGTCATGGTCATGGTGGTCGCCATGGTGGCCATGACCATGCACATGCACATGACGGCGCACGCGGCCACGGGCTTTGCCGTGGTCGCGGGCGTCATCTTGCGCTTCGTGATGGAGCTGGCGTGGTGCACGCGCTGCGTTTCCCTGGAGGGTGTGGAGGCGGCCGGTCGCGGTCGTCGCGGGTCTCGCGGACGTCGCGGACGTCGCGGGTTTCGCGGTCATCGCGGCTGTCGCGGGGATCCGGTCGTCGCGGTCGTCGCGGTTCCCCGAGGGCTGCCCTGTCTTGCGCCGCAGAACGAAAAAGGCCCGGACGAATGCTGCCGCCGGGCCTGGCTCTTTAGCACCTTGTTTAACGTGGCGGCAAGCGGCGGCAAATCACCACGAACTTCGAGCTTCTTCCCAAGCGTCGCACCGGGGGGCGGCGGGTGTCAAGGGGGATGCGCGGGGCGAGGGCGCCGGTGGCCGGCCGGGGTGCGAGGGGTCGCCGGTGACGGGCCGTGCCAGCGCGGCCCCCCTTTCGCGCGGTGGCACGGGGCGTCTCAGCCGGTGAGACGAACTGTGCCGTCGCGTCTCCGGCGGGCGGGCGATGGCGGCGTTAGTCTCCCGCGCGGAGACCGCGGATGCCAGCGTGCGGAGCGACCCCCCCCGTTGGCACAGTGCGACATCCGCAGCAGCGCTCGCCGCCCCCCGCCACCCGGTCCTGGAGGGACTCCCCGTGCCGAGGACCCGCTTTCGTGTGCTCCGGGAGGCGGGTCGACCCGGGTTGGTGAGTGGCCTCAGCGCGTCAGTCGCAACTCGAGGCCCCAGGCGGATTCGGGGGGCAGGAAGAACTCGCCGCGCATGCTGGGACCGTGAATCCAGCGAAGGCCGGTGCGGCCCGAGCGGTTCCCGACCCGGAAACACGATCCCCTCTGGCCCGATCCCACGCACTGGACGTCGGCGCGCTGGATGATCACGTTGCCGAGATCAGTGCCGGGGTGAAAACGCAGCGGTTCCTTCTCACCGGTCTCGGCACGAGCTACTCCGGGCACCCGACGAGCCGGGTTGTCTGGTCCATCGCTCGAGGACGATCTTACCCGCCGTCTCCTTCTCAAGCAGGTTCTTCCCACTTCAGGAGATGTGCTCAGTGAACAGACCCTTGCCTGCGGCCGCTACCCTCGCTTTGATGGCAGCTGCAATCGGCGGAGTCTACACCTTCCAGGTGTTCGAGCCCATCGGCGCGGTGAACCAGGCCGAAGACCTGCCGCACATTCTTCGGCTGCTGGACCCCGCATACCTGACCAACGATTTCGTGGTCAACAGTACGGCCGATCACGTAAGCATACGTACATACTACATATTCATGATGTCAGTACTCGTGGATATGGTAGGTATGTGGACAACTTTTCTGTGGGGGGCAGTGCTGTTGAATGTGGGGACCGTGTTCGCGACTGGGTGGTTTACCTATCGTGTATTTGGGGGCAATCTACGTGCAGGAATGCTTGCGGAGTTCATGGCTACGACCACTCTGTTCTCGGTGGCTGGAGGATATGAGATTCTGACGAGCATGGTGCTCGCGAACTATGTGAGCATGTTGCTAGTATTCGTCGCCATACACTGTGTGATCACGGCTGGTGGACTCATCTCGGCGGCGTTCCTCCTCGGGGTCGCGTCTCTGGTGCAGCCGGTGAATAGCATGATCGCCTTCGCGCTTGTCGCCACCGCGTGGCTCCTCGCAGCGGTCGTTCCCGCCGAGGGGCCGGTGGAGGCACGCCTCCGGGATCCGAGGCTATGGAGGCCCTTCGTACTCGCTTCCGCGATATTCGTAGCGATGCTCTCGCTCATTGTGGTGCCGTACATGCGAGGAAGTGCAAACGTCCTCGAAGGCGCGGAATTCGTGCAAATTTTCGGGTACTTCAGGGTCCCTCACCATGCGATCCCGTCGGCGTTCCTCGATTGGGGAACACTTGCTCAGTCGGCCTTGTTCTTGGTACTTCTGGCCTGGGTAGTAAGGGAACTCCGAACAACCCTCCCCGCGAACCTGTCGAGGATGCTGGCCGGCATGCTCACAGTCACGATCGGCCTTGGGGTCGCCAGCTACATTTTCGTCGAGCTTGTTCCCACGCGGGTCTTCGTGGTGCTGGTCCCTTTCATGAAGACTTCTCCGATTCTCGCCTGGCTCGGCACCGGGCTGCTCGCGGGAGCACTCGTGAGCCGGCGGATGCCTGGCGCCTGGGGGGTCATCGCCCTGTGCTATATCATCGTGTTTGGCGGCGTTGCATACGCCGGTGTTGTGCTCGCAGTGTACCTCACCCACCAGTTGGCTGTTCGAGCCAACCTCCCAGAGGCGCCAGCTGTGACGGCGACGGTAATGGTCCTGCTGGTCGGTGTCCTCTTCCTGCCGGGTGAGCGCTCGGACCGGACCATCTGGAACTTGCGCGCTGGAGGGGAAGGAGCGCCCCTCGGGGTCAGTCGCGTGTCTGGTGCCGAGAGACCGCTTATGCGCAGGACGCAAGAGCAAACACCGGAGGACGCGGTTTTCGTCATCCCTCACTACATGCAGGACTTCAGAGTCGCAGCGAATCGAGCCGTACTCGTGGACTTCAAGACCTATCCGGCAAACGACAAGGGTCTGCTCGAATGGTACGAACGCATGATGGATGCGTTCACATGCGCCGAAGGAACGGTCCATGGCATCGGCAGGAACGATGACGAGCGCCGCCAGCGTGCCGCCGAGCTTCTCGAACGCGTCGAGATGCCGACCGACAGCCTGTGGCGCTACCCGCACGAGTTCTCGGGTGGCCAGCGCCAGCGGCTTGCGATCGCGCGCGCACTCGTGCTC
>JBJHBX010000217.1:0-5512 GCA_050485725.1 Gemmatimonadales bacterium
CCGGAACGCCCTCCGCCGAACCTCGTTCCGGAGCGGCCCAAAGAGCGCATCGCCGGCCGCGGTCACCCCCCCGCCGATGACCACGGCCCCGGGGTTCAGCAGGTTCACGAGGGCCGCGACCCCGACGCCCAGGAGCCGGGCGGTCTCGTCGACGATCTCCCTCGCGAAGGGGTCGCCGAGGCGGGCGGCCTCCGAGACGGTCGTAGCGGTGACCCGGTCGAGCGCGCCGCCGACCATCGCGACGAGCATGGACGCTGCCCCTCCCTCGATGCCCTCGACCGCCCGCGACGCGATCGACGGTCCCGAGGCGTAGGCCTCGAGGCAGCCGTGATTCCCGCATCCGCAGCGGCGACCATCGAAGCGGATCGTCATGTGTCCGACCTCGCCGGCCACCCCCGACGCCCCTCGGTGTAGCACCCCGTCGAGCACGAGCCCCCCACCGACACCGGTCCCGAGGGTGATGCCCACCAGGGTTCCGACGCCCCGGCCCGCGCCCTGCCACCACTCTCCGTACGTGGCGCAGTTGGCATCGTTCTCGAGGGTGGCGGGGAGCCCCACCGCTGCCGACACGAGGTCGCGGATCGGGACGTCGACCCACCCCAGGTTGGGCGTCTCGATGACCCGGCCGGTCCGGGTGTCGAGGGGACCGGGACACCCGATCCCGACCCCAAGCACCGCATCCCGAGAACGCCCGGCGGCGCCCACGACCTCCTCGATCGCCTCCTCGAGCATCACCCCGATGCGCCGGGCCACCGCCTCGCCCCCGCGCTCCCCCTGCGTCGGGCCGCTGCGCATCCCCTGCGGACGCCCCCCCTCGATGGGTACGAGCCCCACCGACGTGGTCGTGCCACCGATATCGACGCCGGCGATCCAGCGGCGGTGCCTGGAAGAATGGATCAGGATGGCTCCAATGGGCGCGGGTGCGGGGATGCGGGTCGGGGACGCGGGTACGGAGACGCGGATTCGTTAGCGCGAGCCGAGGAATCGGATCGGTGCACCGGGTCGGCGAACCGCGGCGGCAGAGTACGCCGCGGCCCCCGGGCCAGCAAGCGCGCCTGCCAGCTCCCGGGCTTTCCCGGGTCCGCCTCGCGCTCTACGTTGGCGCGACGTTCACTTTTCCGGGGGAGAACTCATGCTCGCACGCGTAACTGGATCCCGCGCATCCCTGGCACCCCGCGCATCCCTGGCACCCCGCGCATCCCTGGCACCCCGCGCATCCCTTGCGTCCCGCGCATCCCTTGCGCTCTCGTTGGCCCTCGTCGCCCTGACGGCGTGCGGCGGACCCTCCGAGGGCGCCGACGGGCCTGCCGACGAGGCCACCCGGCCCGAACGCAGCCAGGAGGCCATGAACACGCTCACCGACCAGGAACGCGCGGACGGCTGGCGACTCCTCTTCGACGGCCGCACCACCGACGGCTGGCGGGGCTTCCGCCAGGATCACGTTCCCGACGGATGGCAGGTGGTCGACGGCACCCTGGCGCGGGTCGCCCAGGGGGGCGATCTCATCACCGAGGAGCAGTTCGGCGACTTCGAGCTGACCATGGAGTGGAAGGTCGACGAAGGCGGCAACAGCGGGCTCTTCTTCCGCGCCACCGAAGACGTCGGCGCAATCTTCTTCGGCGCCCCGGAGGTGCAGATCCTGGACGACGAGGGCCACCAGGACGGGCTGTCGCGGCTCACCGCGGCCGGCTCCAACTACGCGCTCCACCCCGCCCCCGAGGGGGTGGTCCGCCCCGCCGGCGAGTGGAACCACTTCCACCTGATCGTGGACGGCGCCCGCGTTGAGCAGTGGATGAACGGCGTGCACGTGGTGACCTACGAGCTCTGGAGCCCCGAGTGGGAGGCGCTCGTGGCCGAGAGCAAGTTCGCCGAGTGGCCCGAATACGGCCGCGCCACCGTCGGGCACATCGGGGTACAGGACCACGGTGACCCCGTCTGGTTCCGGAACATCAAGATCCGGGAGCTCCGTTGAGCCGAGCGGGCGTGAATGCACGCCTCTCCACGATGATGTTCCTCCAGTTCTTCATCTGGGGGGCATGGTACACGGTCATCGCGGTCTACATGACCCAGCAGGGCATGGAAACCCTGACCCACTGGCCGTACACGGTGAACCCGCTGGCCGCGATCATCGCGCCCTTCTTCCTGGGGCTCGTGGCCGACCGGTACTTCGCCACCGAGAAGGTCCTCGGCGTGCTGCACCTGCTCGGGGCCGCGGTCATGTTCATGGTTCCCCAGGCTTCGGGGGCTCCGGCCCTCTTCATCGGGCTGCTCCTCCTCTACAACCTCTGCTACATGCCCACGCTGGGGCTCGTGAACACGCTGGCCTTCCACAACATCGAGTCGCAGGAGAAGCAGTTCCCGCTGATCCGGGTCTTCGGCACCCTCGGGTGGATCGCGGCGGGGCTCTTCATCAGCCTGGGGCTCGGGGCGTTCACCGCGGAGGTCCCCGAGCGCACGGCGCTTCCGCTCTACACGGCGGCGGGCGCGAGCCTCCTCCTGGGGCTCTTCAGCTTCACCCTGCCCCACACGCCGCCCGCCGGCGCCGGGCGAAAGGTGGACATCCGGAGCATTCTCGGGCTCGATGCGCTGAAGCAGCTCGGGAGCCGCGCCTTCTACGTCTTCATCGCGGCGTCGTTCCTGCTCTGCATCCCGCTTGCGGCCTACTACAACTTCACGCAGGTCTTCCTGGCCGACTCGGGGGTGACGCGGATCGCGGCGACCCAGACCCTGGGCCAGATGTCCGAGGTCGTGTTCATGCTCCTCATGCCCTTCTTCTTCGTGCGCCTCGGCGTCAAGAAGATGCTCATGATCGGGATGGGCGCCTGGGTGCTTCGGTACATCCTCTTCGCCATGGCCGCGCCGGCGGGGGTCTTCTGGATGATCGTGGGCGGAATCCTGCTTCACGGCATCTGCTACGACTTCTTCTTCGTGACCGGCCAGATCTACGTCGACAAGAAGTCCACCCCCGAGGTGCGGGGGCAGGCACAGGGCTTCCTGGTGCTCATCACCTACGGCGTGGGAATGCTCATCGGTGCGCAGGTGGCGGGGAACGTCTTCAACCGCTTCCTCGGGGAGCAGGCGGCGCTCGCACCCGGGCAGTGGTACGAGTTCTGGCTCCTGCCCGCGGCCTTCGCGGCGGCGGTGCTCGTCTTCTTCTGGGTGATGTTCAGGCCGAAGGAGGATGCGCGGGGGCCGACGTAGCCCAGGGGCGGGCGCGCCGCTGCGCCTCCCGCCGGCTCCGGGGATGCGACCCGGGCTGACGCGCAGACCCCACCGGACCCCGGAGAGGCTTTCCGGGCCGGTGGGGTCCGGTGTTTCGGGCCTCAGGCGCCCTTCGGGTTCCAGCTCCCCCGGGCCACGGCGGGGACGAAGGTGTCGACCTCGTCCGGAGGGAAGCCGAGCGTGCGCCCCTGCTCCGCGCTCATGTAGGCCGCCATCAGCAGCCGCACCACCTCGACCCCGTCGTGGAAGGTCAGCTCGGGGGTCGTGCCGTCGAGGAAGGCCCGCACGAAGTGCCGGTTCTCGGCCTCGTAGCCGTAGGCCACCGCCTCGTCGGCCACCACGGGCATCAGCCCCATTTCGGCGTTCTGCTTCTCGACCAGGTCCTCGCCCTGGGGGCCCGAGACCTGGCGGCTGAAGAAGAGCTTGAGCGGGCTGTCGAGGGAGTTCCACGAGAGCGAGTACTCGGGCCCCAGGAGCTCGGCCGAGAGCCGCAGACCCGCCCCCACGAAGCTCCACGAGGTCGTGGCCTCGCCGATCAGGGTGTTCCCGGCGTCGTCCTCGTACTCGACGGTCACGCTGGCGAAGTCCTCTGAAGGGTGCCGGGCATAGTCCACCTCGTCGCCCATTTCCGCCTTGAGGCGCGCCACGTACTCGGGGCGCGTCCACTTGAGGCTCGCGATGCGACCCGTGATGCGAAGGGGCCGGATCGCGCTGCGCGGCGCCCCGGGAGGCGTCAGCAGGTGCCGGACTACCTCGATCGAGTGGCACATCATGTCGTTCAGCACCCCGCCCCCCTGGAGCTCGCCGCGCCAGAACCAGGGCATGTGGGGGCCGCCGTGCTCCTCGGCCGCCCGGGCCAGGTAGGGTCGGCCGGTGAGCGATGCGCCCCGGGCCCACGCCAGCGCCCGCCCCCGGGTCACCTCGGGCGAGAAGAGCTGGTTCTCGAGGTAGCCGTGGGCAAGCCCGACGCTCTCGACCAGCTCGAGCACGCGCCGCGCCTCGGCCACGTTCCGGGCCAGCGGCTTCTCGCAGGCGACCCCCCGGAGCGTGCCCCGGCCGCTCCGGATCGCATCCACGATCTCCTCCACGTTCTCGACCCTGGCCTGGTTCGGGCCGCTCAGCCAGATCGCGTCGATGGCGGGGTCCGCCACCATGTCGCCGATGGAGCCGTACGCCTTCGCATCTCCCACCCCCAGCTCCCGGGCGAGCGCCGCCGCCCCTGCGGCGTTCTCCGCGTTCGGGCTCCAGACCCCCAGCACGTCCGCATCACGCACCCCGCGAAACGACTGGATGTGGAAGCGCGCGTTGAACCCGCTCCCCACGAAGCCCACTCCAAGGCGATCACCCATGTCAGCTCTCTCCGTAACGTTCGTCCCACGCGTGATAGTCCACTTCCAGGTGGTCCACGACCTCCTGGGGGCATCCGGTCCACTCGCGAACGGCGCGGTTTCCGGTGTAGTCGAGGTCCGCGACCCCCATGCGACTCGAGAAGAACCCGGCCGCCGTCAGGTCGCGGAAGCGGTTGAAGAAGGCCACGCCCTGGCTGTGCTCGGGCCTGGCCCGGGCCGGCCATGCAATGTCGTCGAGCACGGCGGTCCGCTGGCCGGGGTCGCAGGCGGCGAAGGGCCGGTCGAAGCGCTCCCGACAGGCGCGGTCGAGCCACGCAAGTCCTCCTCGCAAAGGGACCTGCAGCGTCTCGTTGTCAATCGCCATGAAGTCGATGAACTCGGGCACGCCGGCCTCCGTCGCGCTTCCCGACCGGTCGTCTGCGGGAATGATGAGGTCCGCCAGCAGCTTCACCGTCTCGAACTCATCGGGGGTGAAGAAGGTCGGCACGAAGTCCTCGCCCGTCTTCCGCGCCCGCCGCAGCGCCTGCGAGCGGAGCCAGGCCGCCTCCACCTCGGGGGGCGCCCAGGTCATTCCGCCGGCGATCGGCACCGCCGCCAGCACCTTCAGCAGGTCCCTCCGGTTCATTTCGCTCACCGTACCCCCTCCCTCACAAGGCCCCCTGTCGTCGCTGCTCGGTGATGTAGTCGGCCGCACGCCAGGCGAGGGCCATGATCGTCCAGGTCGGGTTCTTGTCGGGCTGCGACACGAAGGGCCCGCCGTCGACCACGAAGAGGTTCCGGACCTCGTGGGCCTGGCACTCGGCGTTCAGGACCGAGGTCGAGGGGTCGGCCCCCATCCGCGTCACCCCGAGCTCGTGAATGATCCGCCCGCCGGGAAGGATCCCGTACCCCTGTTCGCGGGTGGGCATCGGGGTGAAGACCTCGCCACCCATCTCCTCGAT